>JAJFBM010000006.1 GCA_020697135.1 Rickettsiaceae bacterium | reverse complement strand
CCTATTAAAGATGGATGGGAGATTAAGCCTATTAGCAATTTAAGTTTTTTTGAGCAATGTCACGATTTCCAATCAATGTGTAGGCGTTTTGGTTCCGCTGAAAACTTCCTGCAATATGGTAAAGGCTACGCTCTTTGTGAAGGCACACGAATAGTTGCTGAAATTTATACTGCTTATTGTGGTGCAAACGAAGTTGATTTAAGCATATTTACCCACCCTGACTATAGAAGACAAGGGGCTGGAGCGCAAATAGCTTCATTCTTTGCAGAACAGTGCGTTAAAGAAGGTCTAACTCCGATATGGGGATGTTTTACACATAACCAAGCATCTTTAATGACAGCCTTAAGCATAGGATTCTGTATCAAGGAATATTATGTGATGCTAGTGAAAAGGGAAATGAAGTAGGAAGCGAATAATTGTCGCTTCCCTATATAAATTATCGTTTACTCTCCAATATTTATATCCGATATTTTATCCTCTAAACCGAGTAAAATCGGTGTTGCGTTAGCTTCAGATAAAGCGTAATGAACGGAAGAAATTTCTTTATAAGGAAGATGAATCGGCTCATCTTCACTCTTAGTTGTATCCATTTCAGGAAATACCCCTGGAGCTACATAAAATTTCATTTTAGCATTTTGTGCTATTAACCTATTTATTACAGTTACTGGATGTTCAGAATCGGCCCAACTTGTTCTTTTATCAATTTGTAGAGAATGTTCTTGCAGCTTCATACTAGCAAAATAGAAAGGTGTATGTCCATTCTTTGCTCTTAAATCTAAATTAGGTTTATATTTTATATATTCTTGTACTATTTCTAAATCCTCTCGTACTATAGCTGAGAAGATAGGGCTAAAGCCATCTTCATCTTGTTGATTAACATTTTGGTATGTCATTGCTTTTTTTGTAGCAATTTTTAATAATTTAGAATCTTTATTTGAGGATGGTTGAGAAGAACATAAATGATGTAAGACACCTTGTTTATATTTATTTACAGCATCTCTATCTGCTCCTAAATCTACTAATTTTGATACAATTGTATAATTACCGCTTGCAGCAGCAACAATAAGTGGTGTAGAACCTTCATTGTCCTTCACTTCTAGCAATTCTTTGTGGTCCTGAATTATTGAAAGAACAACTTTATTCAATCGTGCATGCAAAGAGTTTAAAATTGTTGCCCTTAAATTGAGATTATCTTCATTATTCTTTATAAACTCTATGACTTCATTTTGGTGAGTATACATATATTTTAGTTCATCATTAGTAAAATATGCTCCATTAATAGAAGTAAGTTTTGAGTAATCTATTTCCATATTATTAGTCCTTTATTGTTATTAGTAAAAATTTTTTATAAAGCTTTTAATAAGTAAAGTAAAGTATAATTTTTCATATTATTTAAGGACTTTAAACCAAATTCTAAGCTTTTACAATAAATTTGTTTTAATTCTATTTTCGATACAAAGGATGTATTTTTTGCATTCGATAAAACTGATAATAAATAAGGATATTTTGCTTTAATCAATTTTGATTTTTTGAAAAAAAGCTAGAGAAATTCTTTCTTGTATGCACAAAATAAAAATGTTAGAGAAGGTTTGTATATTAAAGATTAATCTAAATCATAATGATTAATTGCGAACCCATCTAATTCTTTTAAATACTCGCTTAAACCTATCATGCCTACGCACGGCATTGCGCCAGTATATGTAATTTCATTATTCAATAGTTTTTTTGCAAGAATAATAGTAGGTATACAAGGAATTTGTGGTCCATCACCATTTTTAGCAATTATAAACCATTTTCTTCGATGTGCTTCACCTTTATGACCCTTGCCTTTAATTATAACATGCATACCTCCATCTGCGGAACCTAAAAAGTCGAAGTAATGGCTGAAATATAAAAGTTCTGCTGCATAATTTTCTAATTTTACTGGCAACCCCCATCTTATTAACCATGAGACCGCCCAAATCCCTAAATGCAAAATTGCACTCTCCATTCCTGCGGAAAACTGAATAGACTTCAGTTTATATCGATCTGGGAATAAATTTAAATCAGGGATATCACAATTTCCCATCCAACGTTTACCTAATTCTGGAAATTCTTGTTGGTAAAGATCTTGCCAACCATATCTAACTTTACCTGCTGCAGGTTCCAATTCCTTACCTAGATAGGAAAGAATACTTTTAGTGGTTGCTAATCCTCTCTCAGTTTTTTGACCAGGACTAATGCCATATTTTAGAGACTCTATCTCTGAGAACTCATTTTTGAAAGCATCTACAACTGCTGATGATAAACATGGAACCGTACTCGCGCCGCTTACAACGAGTACATTATGTTTTTTTGCTAAATTATCAAGTTCGGTTATGCCACAGACAAATTTTCTATCGTCTGCAATATCAAGATAATGTACACCAGATTCTATACAAATTTTTGCAACAGAATAATTGGCATTTTGAAATGGGCCACAATTATTAATAACAACTTTGGGCTTTATAATTTGAATATGCTGCTTAAGCTCAGTATAAATATCAAAAACTGCCATTTCAGTATTTAATTTTCCAGCTAAATCTTTAGCTTTATTAGCATCCCTTCCAGCAATTACAATATTAAATCCAGCTTTAGCTAATGCTGCAGATATGCGCTTACCAAAATTGCCATATCCCCCAAGAATTAAAATTTTACTCATAACCCCTCGAACTATATTTTATATTAAAAAATTTATTAAAGTACTTCAAGGAAATTAATAACAATAAAACTGCCCTCTAAGCTTAAAAGCTCTTGCTTACAATTAGTGGATCTAAGTATATTTAACTTTTGCAAGGTATGAATATATAATAAAAATAATTATATATCTGTTCATTCTTTTCATGAGATAAATATTATTCTCTTTAAAGTTTATATTTAGAGTTGTAAAACTATAAACCTTAATATAAAAATTATATTTATTGTCATCATTAAATATATTAAGAAAATGTATAGTGCAATAGAAAACTCAAAGATCTTTGCTAAATTATTAGCCTCTAATAAAGAGGGTGAAGCGTTAGACTTCATTAAAAAAAATAATATAGAAACTGCCTATATTTATAAAAAAAAAATTACTAAAATGGATAATCGTTTATAAAAATTTAAAGCTTTTATTTTTAAATCTATAATATTAATAGCAATATTTAAAGTAGTTTCGTTCATATTCTCGTATATTTCTTTAAGGCTCAAAGTATATTATATATGAATTTCTGTCAGCTCTAAGAGTAAATACCAACCTTTAAGTACAAGATATTCAATCATAAATTAATCTTTAGCCATTTTACGATTGTAGAGCAATATTCTGAGTACCAATCATCGATGTCTTTTCCTCCAATGTTAGTATCAATATTACTAAAATGCGGTCCTTTCTTGAAGAACCAGTTACTAAAATCTGAGATAAAGCTAAGTTTGCCGAAATTTGGAATCTTTGCTGCAAAGTAAGCATTATCCGAAAAAGCGCTATGCTCAACATTTGGCTCCCAAATTGTAGAGTTAGTAATTTTGCTTAATTGATCTCCTACCTCTTCTTGATACTGCATCATACCTCTTATAAATAATACTGGCTTTCCTAATGGATTAGGGGGAATACCAATACGCCCATAAATTTGTCGTTCGGTAATTTTTGAGTCAATATCAATTACAGCTTTAACACGTTCATCTTGGAAGCCTAAAGTATGAGCTATGTTTCCGCCGAAACTATGTCCCATTAATATAATGTTTTCTTTATCTATAACCCCATTTAGCTCCTTGGAACTTATATTATCAATGCTACTTAACATATATTCTATATCTTTTATTGCAGCTGCCATAGCTTCATTGTAATATTTATATCTGTAATCTCTATCTTTTGGTACTTTCCAGGCATCTTTAAAGGCTAGGACAACTTTAGTACCATCAGTAAATTGTACATAATTTGAAACATAAGGTTGGTCAAGAGATATAACAATATAACCATATGAGGCTAATTCTTCACAAAGGATAGTATATTTCTGCCGCTCGCCTCCAAGCCCTGGAATGAAAATAATCAAAGGAAATATTTTAGCATTCATTATTGTTGAATAAGGTTTTGCATGTGATAAAACTTTTGCACCAGAAACCACGCCATCTTGCAACGTTCCAGGCCTATATGAATATACACCATTATGTTTCTCCGTTGGGCAAAATGCTTGTACCATCCACCGCCTAGAGCTATTATCGCGTAGTTGAGTACGGGATATATCTATTATCTCGATAGCTTTTGTTCCAACGGAATAAGGCCCAGTAGGTTTAGGGAGCGAGAGTTCGTTTGCAAAGCAATTGATGCTTGATATTGAAAATATTACTAAAATTAGTGTTTGATATAATTTGTACATTATCTTACTCGTTTCCTCAATGACAGAAATTTATTCATATATTCACTTAAGAGTCCTTACTTTTAATTTAAAGAGCTTAGTGATAAAATAATTGTTATTTTTCATAAATTAATTCATAGTCTTTGTTAGTAAAAAATTGAAATAACACAATTAAAGAAAATTATTTGGCTTGTATCTTTTATAAGTTTTGATATAGGATATTTTGATGAACACGCTTGTAGGGTAGAACCAATCTATAACACTTTCAAGACAAAAATGTTACCTATGTCTCCGGTATGATATGTTACCTATTTATCCAGAATGAACCTTTACGGAGTGGCTCCCCGCTTTGGATAAATTTCGAACTTTTTCAAGCGAAATTGAAGAGACTATTAGGATGGGAAAAGGGTTGAGTTTAGCCTAAAAACCAGTCCAAAGTCTTATAAACTTTTGCTTTTATAACAGGTGTTATATAATCATCCATATAGCTAACGTGCAAAGCTGTTTTAGGTTTTACGATCACCCATTCTAAGTTATTACGTTTTGGATTGTCCTGCGAGCCTTCATCAGGTAGCACACCTTTGTCTGTACTAGTATCAGTTGCTTCAAACATAAGAATCTTAAGGTTCTTATTAGGCTCGATACGGCATCTTCGAGCATCAAATGTAATTACATGAGAGACTTTATTTGGGTAATTACAAGCATAGAATTTAGCAATGTCACCTCCATTAGAATGACCTGAGATAATAAATTTATCAATATTAAAATTTGGAAATTGTTGCTTCAATTCTCTAATAACAAAATTAATATTATTTTCTCCTCGTACATAAAGATGCTTTCTAGCCTCATGCTGCACAGCTAAAGGATCTATTGTCTTAAGACCGTCATTATCCCCTAATATATCATGTTGAATTGATATAAAAGCATAGTTTTTATTAGTAAAATATTCTGCTAAGAATTCATAATTTTTATATACAGGTTTAATATTTTCGTTAGCTAATTCTTCTTGTCCTTGATAACCTGGGCCAAATATTACCGCTTGCGAAAGAAGAGTTGAAGAGATAGGCATATATATACAAACAGGTACTTCTCTTGAACGCTTTTTATCCATTAATACAAATTCTATAGTTTTCATACAATCATTTCATTAGTAAATGTTATAATATATACCTTGTAAATATTGCATTCCAAAAAGTTTAGTATTAACCATGTTTAAAAAACCTGCTTCGTATTAATAAGCGCACACCTTCCTAAAAGTAAGAGAAACTCTTCTCTCACGCCAAATTTTAGCACCATTATAATAATCTGATCTCCGAGCCGAAATTCCATGCTTCCATTTGTAACGCGCATCACTTGATAAGATTACTAAGCTGCAAGGCTCGAGCATGAGAGAATATTTTGTAAGTTCCTTAGAAAACTCCATCAAACATGAGGAACCTAGAGAAAGAGAGCAAATCGTATCCTCAAAACAAGTCTCACAATCTATATGCGGAGCAATTCCTTGACCAGGCAAATATTCATTAATTATTACCTGATCAGGCTGAACCTTAAAGATACCTTCGAAATATAACCGCTGGCTTAAAGCGTCGAGCCACTCTGGAAGAGGCCCTAAATACTGACTTTGATCTATAGACCTATTCCTATAATCATATTTATAGCCATAATGTTGAGTTCTACGCTTTAAATCTAGTAGCCAGTTCTTGCTATCTATGATCTCAAGTAGCTCCAATTCTTCTTCTTTGCTTATATAATTTGGTAGATACTTTAAGCCTAGAATTTGCACTTCAGTTTTGGGTGTACCATCTGCAGGTTCAAACATATTTAACTGTTGCATAAACTAAATTCCCATGTCGAAAATTTTTTATAATATTCTTTAGCATCGTTTTTAACTAGCAAATTGAACCGACTTAAAGACTAACATCCTGTATAGTTTCTAAAAGCATTTTATATGCTTCATTGTTTTCGCGTATAGATCTATTTAAAATATTCGTATCTAATTCCTCCTGCATTCTAAGGTTTTGGTCATACTCATAATAGCGGCCTTTTCTATTTTTTACATATTTCTCTACTTCCTCTTTTTTATAAGTTTGTATAAATTTAACTATCTCAAAAAAATCTATCATCCCATGCTCTTGAGGGTTTAGATCTTTAGAAAATATTGTTTGCTCAATTATATTATTTATATGAATTTTATATAATACTATATCACATGCTTTAATTAAGTTTTTATCCGCATGGATTTTTTTTAAAAGCTCTCTAAAAGTAGCTATAATAAAGTAATGCTCCTCATAGTTTAAATCTTGTGAATTGTATAAGGCATTTTGAAAATTATTAGGATTAAGCATTATCACCTTGCTCAAATCCGTTCCTAATAGTAAAGAATATTGAAAATTATTTCTTTCTATTACTGTGTTTGATAAATTAACATTGACTAGAGAGGCTAAAAAGAAATTGTTATCTGATAAAACACTTTTAGAAATATCGGCAAAGTCCAGGCTAGCTCTTATCATATTCACATCGTTTATAGCGCAATCTTTTAAGTTGCTATATTTTAATTCTGTACCAGCCATATTCGAACTATATATAAGTGCTTTGGAAAAATTTGAATAAGATAAGTTTAATCCCTCTAAACCAGAATTTAATAAACTTGAATTCTCAAAATTTGATTTCCTAAAATCACGAGAACCATTTCCTATATCAATATAATGGATTGGATGGATAGAAAAAACTATATTATCTATTTTAAGATTATTTAGCCTACCTCTTACTCTTCTTATTAAGCTTTGTATTTCGCTGTATATAGTAGAGTCATAATTATTAAAATACTTAATATACGATTTTAAAATTGAGAGCGGAGATTCAATTTCTGGTTTAAAAGGTGTAGTCGTAAATTGAATTTGTGAAATTCTACTAAAGTCCACCGAGTCTAAAATATCTGATTTAGCAATTAAAAAACTTGCAGAAGTTTTAAGTTCGTTTAAATATGCTTCATACCTTTGATAAGTGAGATTGTATAAAGTTAGATAACCGATTATTATTGAAAAAAACAGAGCGACTCTTTTTAAGAGTTTTTTTGATCTAGTATTTTCTACTACACAAAGGAACAGAACTTTCATTTTAGCAATAAACTGAACATAAGTATCAATTATAGTAGGAACGAAACTACTTATATTACATAGTAAGCGCTTGAACTTAACTACAAATTTATTTATCAATGATACTAAAGATATATAATATTTTTTCATATATGTTTCCAATAATAACAGCATTTAGGCTCGCTTGTAGAGCGAGTGAATTATTTGAAAGTTCGAAAACTAGTGAAAAACGGGAATTGATAAATTTAATATTTTCGAACCTTACTCTCATAGGCCAGAAGCTTGATTACAGCTTATGTGCGCCGTTTAATATGATGGCAAACTTACAGAATTGCGTAAAGTGGCTCCCCGGGCCGGATTCGAACCAGCGACCAAACGGTTAACAGCCGTTTGCTCTACCACTGAGCTACCGAGGAATAATGGTATGAAACTTTGAGCGTTTCTTGTGGGCCTTTTTTATATAACAAATGTTTTTAAAATAATCCAGCTCTTTTTTTATTTTTCTCAAAAATTTTTTTCATTTTGTTTGTTAACTTATATTATCTTGTGTTAAATTATATTTATTCGTATTATACGCATATAAAAAAATAAATGTATTTCAAGGAGATTACACGTGTCTTATCAGTATGTATATGTAATGAAAGGACTTAAAAAGTTCATTAATGGCAAACAGATTCTTAAAGAAACCTATCTTTCATTCCTACCAGGAGCTAAAATTGGCATTATTGGTCACAATGGGGCTGGTAAATCAACCCTACTCCGTATCATGGCCGGCGTTGATAAAGAGTACGAAGGTGAAGCTTGGGCACAAAATGGTATTAAAATTGGCTATCTTCCCCAAGAACCGCAACTTAATAATTCAAAAAATGTTTACGAGAACATTCTTGAGGGCTTAAAGGAAAAACATGATTTAATCGAAGAATTTAATCAAGTAAGCGCAAGGTTCGCTGAGGAAATGACTGATGACGAGATGAATGACCTTCTTGCCCGTCAAGCAGAACTTCAAGAAAAAATTGATGCAGTCGATGCTTGGAGCCTTGAGCGAGAAATTGAAATTGCTATGGATGCACTCGATTGCCCTTCTAAAGATAAGGACGTAACCCAAATCTCTGGTGGTGAGCGCAGAAGAGTCGCCCTATGCAAATTACTTCTCGAAAAGCCAGATATGCTACTATTAGATGAACCTACAAACCATCTTGACGCTGAATCAGTAGATTGGCTTGAGAAATTCCTTAAGAACTATAAGGGTACAGTAGTAACAATTACCCACGATAGATATTTCCTTGACAATGTTACCGAGTGGATACTTGAAATTGAGCATGGTGAATGTATACCATGGCATTCAAATTATTCAGCATGGCTTGAGCAAAAACAAAGTAAATTAGCCCTAGAAGAGAAAGAAGAAAGCGACAGAAGAAAAGCCCTTGCTAAAGAGCTTGAATGGATTAGACAATCCCCTAAAGCTAGACAAGCAAAAAACAAAGCAAGGATTACTGCTTATAACCAACTTGCTGAAAAAGAACAAGAACGCTCAAGTGTAACAACACAGATCGTTATTCCTAATGGCCCTAGACTCGGCGATATAGTGATTGAAGCTGAACATTTATCTAAGAAGTTTGGTAATAAAAATCTTCTAACTGATTTTAGCTTTAAAGTACCACCTGGGGCTATTGTTGGTATTATTGGCCCGAATGGCGTTGGTAAAACAACACTTTTTAAAATGATTACAGGGCAAGAAAAGCCTGATTCAGGCACTATTAAAATTGGTGATACGGTTAAACTTGGCTATGTTGACCAGTCTAGAGATCATTTAGATGGCAGTAAAACTGTTTGGGAAGAAATTTCTGATGGCTTAGACGAGATGTATTTTGGTAAGCAGATGATGAAAAGCCGAGCTTACTGCTCAGCCTTTAATTTTAAAGGCGCTACACAACAAAAGAAAGTTGGGCAATTATCAGGTGGTGAGCGAAACCGCGTACATCTTGCAAAACTACTTAAAGAAGGAGCAAATGTCATTTTATTAGATGAACCATCTAATGACCTTGACGTTGACACTTTAAGGGCGCTTGAAGATGCAATTTTGGATTTCTCTGGTTGTGTAATGGTAATAAGCCACGATAGATGGTTCCTTGATCGTATTGCTACTCACATACTTGCTTTTGATAAAGAAGAAAATGCTACATGGTTTGAAGGCAATTATCAAGATTACCATGAATATATGCTTAAGACTTATGGCGAGGATCTATTAAATAAAAGATACAGACATAAGAAAATTGCATAGTAAATAATAATATAAAATTGTTATTTACCACTTAATACGTTAAGGTTTTATTTATTTTCTAAAGATAGAATATTAACCCAAGGCTAAGAAGAAGGTTGGAATTTTATTTCAACCTTCTTCTTCATCTTAAAATAAATAATCTTTTAACCTATTTAATGCGGAGCAAACAATGTTATCTCTCAACTTCTTCAGAACCACAGCAAAATATTTAGCACGCCCACAATTATCTAATCAAAAGAATTTTAGTACTAGCTTAAAGAGCGCAGAAATTTCATTACCATCACCAAATTTTAATGCAAGTAACTCATCAAAACCATTAATTGAAGTAAGCTTCCCCCATCTTTTAAAGGCGGCTGAGGGTGATAATGTAACTTTATTGAGAACTTTAATAAATAATTATCCTAAATTTAATGAGGAAGAAAAATGCAAATTTAGTGGCGAAACTATAATTCATATTGCAGCAAAATACGGTAATTTCGCTGCAATTGAAGAACTTGATCTTGCAATTAATGCCCCAGTATTAAATAGTTTAAATAAACAACATGAAACTCCATTAGCTAGCGCTGCTCACGCAATAAAAAATTGCGATAGTTTTGCTCATGACGATTATGTTAGAATAATTGAGCATTTTTTAGAAAGAGGCGCTTTAACCAGTTTTCATTCTCCCGAACAAGGAGCTAAAACTATACATATCGCTAATATATTATTATTAAGCGGTGAAGTGGGCTTATTTCAGAAATTAACATTAAATGGTGCTAAATGGGATAAAGATATGGAGCTTAATCGCCATTGTTTAAAGTTTGAATATTTACATGAGGCGTTACAATTATCTAACTTCTTCAATGATATCAAAGAATTTGGACTAATAAGAGCAATACATAATTTGCCCTCTCCTATCGTCAAAAGCATCTCGCATACTATTGAAAATCATAATGAATATGCTGCAAATTATTTAGCGAAATTTGGCAAAATATATAATGTAACTTCTGAAAGGGTAACATATGAGAAAACAGATAATAGTTACTATTTACCTGAAGAGAAATGCGACCTTGCGCATAAAATAATAGATATTTTAGACCCTATAAGCTTGATGCAAAAACAAGAAGTTCTTAATGAGCGAATTGAGAATTATATAGGCGCTCTTCAGAACGAACTTTATGCTGATACCGGGCAATTTGAAATCTTTCCTGGCAAGCATCTTGATTATTTTGGAGGATAATAAATTAGCTTATTCATAAGGTTGCTAAATAGTTTTCTAATTAGCAACCTTAGCCATAAAGATCGTTACTTTATAAAATTAGTCGTTATACCTAACTTTAACATAACTTCCCGGCGCAGGCTCCAGATAGTCTTTTATCTCATTATAATTTAAAGATTTCTTTAGTTCCCCAGAATACTGCCTAACCCACTTTTCCCAATAACCCCACCACGAGCCTGATAATTCTTCGGCATCTCTTTGCCATTTTTCAATATCTTTAACATATCTTTTATTTACTTGATAAGAATATTTACCCTTAACAGGGGGGTTTATTACTCCAGCAACATGGCCTGAGGTCGCAAGGCAGAACTCCACAGGACCGCTAAATAATCCTGCTCCTTTATAAGTTGTTTTCCATGGAGCTATATGATCCTCTTTAGTAGATAAAAAGAATGATGGAATCTGAATTTTACTTAAATCAATTGGTTGTCCCAAAAGCTTTATGCCGCCAGGTTCCTTTAACAAATTTTTTAAATACATATTTTTGAGATAAAAACTATGCATTGCTGCAGGAAGATTTGTTGAGTCAGAGTTCCAATAAAGCAAATCTATTGGCATTGGTTGCTTTCCAAGCAAATAATTATTAATTACAAAAGACCAAATCATGTCGTTAGCTCGAAGCATATTAAAGGTTGAACTTAAATATTTAGAGTCAAAATACCCCTTTCCTGCCATAGCTTTCTCCATTGCTATAATGGTAGCTTCATCTGTGAAAAGTCCAAAATCTCCAGTATCGGTAAAATCCAGTAATGTTGTAAAAAACGTTGCAGAGTTGATACGCTCATCTTCCTTTGCTGCCATATAAGCAAGTGTTGAAGCTAGTAATGTTCCACCTAAACAATAACCAATAACATTGACCTTTTGATAAGCAAAATTCTTAGTAATATAATCAACTGCAAAAAGCAACCCTTCCTGCATATAATTTTCAAAAGATTTATTTGCATGAGACTCATTTGGATTTACCCAAGATATTAGGAATACCTGATAATTATTATCGACTAACCATTTTATAAAGGAGCTCTCTTCTGTTAAGTCAAGTATATAATACTTATTAATCCAAGGTGGCGAAATGAGTATTGGTACTGAATATGTTTTATCCTTAGGTTCATAGCAGATAAGCTGCATTAAGTCATTTTGAACCAGTACTTTACCTTTAGTAGCTGCTATATTCTCTCCTACTTTAAATATTTCAGTGTTCGCAGTCTTAATTGATATCATATCTTGCGACTGCTTTAAATCATTCAATAAGTTATCAAGACCTGATGCAATATTAGCATAATCACTATCAAGCATTTCCTTTATTACCATAGGATTATAGGCTGCAAAGTTCGTTGGGCTTAAAGCGTCAATAATTTGCTTTGAAAGAAATTCAAGATATCTGCTATCATTATCATTTAGTTCAAGTTGTTTAATACTACCCTGCCACAAATTTGAAGACATGATATACATCTGCTTCACAAAATCAAAAAATATATTTTCTTTCCAAGCAATATCCTTAAATCTTTTATCCTTCTCATCTGGATTATAGAGCGAAGTCACTTCTGTTCCTTTAAACTTTTCGACAGAATTACATATTAATTCGAGCAGTTTATTAGAAAATTCCATATTCATTTTAACAAAGGTTTCTGGTCGTGCTAAAAGTTTTTCAAACACTTTATTACATAGCTCATGGTTTCGCTCTAAAGCATTAGGCAATAATGGATTATCACAAATATTATGAGATTTTTTCATGAGAAGCGCAGAAACCTCTTGATATTTAGCTACAATTTCTTTTAAATTAGCTATTATCTTTTCCCCTTTTTCGATATTCCGAGGACTAGTAAAATCTATTGTCTGTGTATTATCCATAAATAATAATTTTTTGTTGATTCTTGTAATTTATAACATTTCAACGTACTAAGCCAATTTCTAAGGCTCAATAATATTACTTTTCTATAAGCCTGTGATCACAATACTCTTTATTATACAAAGAAGAGATCATTTATTTTAAAAGGTTAAATAATCTGGCAAAGTTATTAACATAATTAAATTTATACTTGACTTTAACCCTTAGACCAGATAATTTAATAAAAGATAAAATAATTTAAACTATTAAAGCTATGACTACTAAAAGATTACCTCAAAAACTTGTTACCTTCAGTGATCAAGATAATGATATTGAAAAAATTGAAAAAGAACTTAAGCTAGGTTGGAGTATTGTAAGCTTGGTTTCTAACGGGAATAATTACTTTTGTATTTTAGAAAAACAACAATCTAATGATAATGAAGAAGCTAAAGTTTATATCCCTCCAAGAAAAAAGATAAAAATTCACGCTAGGTAACCTTTTAAAAAGGTTACTTTTTTTATTCTTTTGTTTAAAAGTTTTGTTACTGGAAGGCTTTTGATATAAGATAATTATATAAGCAAGCGAAATTTTTCTTGAATTTCCTTTTCACGTTTTGTTTTTTCTATCTGTTGGCCGTGTAAATCAATTATCTCTTTAGCAGTTTTTACTACATAATCTGGTTCTAAATATGCCTCATAGCAGGTTAATTTAAAACCTTCTGAACCACCAAAAATCCATTCTTTAGCCTCTTTTTCAAGCCTAACTGCTTCCGGGGATAATGATTTATTACTTGCATCAATAATAGCTTGTAGTATTATAGCTTTACGCAAGCCTATTTCAGGCGCTTTATCGTTAAAATATTTGATCTTCTCAAAAGGAGCTGAAAACTTTATAACGTTTGACATATACTTAAAGCTTATTATTATTTTTATAATTAAGTTGAACAATTTTAACATATTTTAACCGGAAGTGCAAGCAAAAGTTAATCTTTATTTACCAACTAAGCCCTTTGGCTAAACTAATATATTTGTATTATACTCATTTTTAAGGTACCACTAATGACTAAATTAGTAATATTTGCAATTTTTTTTTCAATTACCTCCTTTATTATTCTTCCATTAGGGATAGAAACTAATGCAAAACCTATTAGCGGACACGCCGACAGCTCGCCAAGAAACCCTAAAATCGGGGTAAAACTATTAGCAATTACTTTAATTTCTTTTTTTTTAACTGGAGTTTTTGTATATATAATATATAAATTTCCAGAGTTAGAGAATATATTTAAAGAATAATATGAAAGTTATAACAAGATTTGCCCCTTCTCCAACTGGATATCTTCATATTGGAGGCGCAAGAACCGCATTATTTAACTATTTATTTGCTCGACATTATAAGGGGAAATTTCTCCTTCGTATTGAAGATACTGATAGAGCAAGGTCAACAGAAAGCGCTATTGAGGCTATATTCCAAGGATTAAAATGGCTAAATATTAATTGGGATGACGAAGTTGTATTTCAATTTTCAAAAGCCTCAAGACATGCAGAAATTGCACACGAGTTAGTAAATAAGGGAAAAGCCTATTTTTGCTTTACCCCGCAAGATGAAGTAAATAAACTCCGTGAGGAGGCTATTCAGAAAGGAGAACATTTCTTATTTAATAGCCCTTGGCGCGACAAAGATCCAAAAGATCACCCTAAAAATGTTAAGCCAGTTGTTAGACTTAGAGCCCCAAGAGAAGGACATACTATAGTTAATGATCTGCTACAAGGAAAAGTGGCTGTAGAAAACTCGCATTTAGATGACATGATTCTACTAAGAAGCGATGGAACTCCAACTTATATGTTGTCTGTAGTTGTAGATGATCATGATATGAATATTACACATATTATCAGAGGAGACGACCATCTTAATAACGCCTCTCGCCAAATGCTTATTTATCAAGCAATGGAATGGGATATTCCACATTTCGTCCATATTCCGCTTATCCATGGCCAAGATGGCGCAAAACTCTCAAAACGCCATGGAGCTTTAGGTGTCGAAGCTTATAGAGATATGGGCTATTTAAGCGAGGCAATAAATAATTACTTACTGCGTCTTGGCTGGAGCCATGGTAATGATGAAATTATATCAAGAGAACAAGCAATAGAATGGTTTAATCTAGAGTCTCTAGGTAAATCCCCTGCTAGACTTGATTTTGATAAAATGAAGAATCTTAATGCTCATTATATTAAAGAAGCTGATAATACGAAAATTGCTTCGATGGTAATAGAACTATTAGAGAAAGACTATAAAATTGATGATCAATCAAAAGATTTTATCCTTAAAGGAATGGATGGGCTCAAAATCCGCGCTAAAACTTTAATCGAGCTTGCCGAGCACGCTAGAATATATCTCAAAGAGAATCCTATTAAGCCTGAAGGCGAAGCTATCGAGATTTTAAGTAATATTGATAAAGCGTTACTAAAGGAAGTTATAAATTTACTAGATAATATAGAAGATTTCACGCAAGAGAATGTTCAGTCAGAACTTAAAGCCTTTGCCGAGCAGAAATCTATGAAGATTGGTGAGCTTATGAAACCCCTTAGAGTTCTTATGACTAGCCAAACCCAATCACCTAGCGTATTTGAAATCATGGCGATCTTAGGTAAAGAAATTTCTAAAGAAAGATTTGGAAGAGGAGTTTAATCTTCTCCTCTTAATTCATGATCTCCAGATAAGCTAACTGTAGCATCTTCGATGTTACTTTCATATTCAAATGAATATAAATCATCATTTATTCCAGATTTGATACCTGTTAGATCAGAATAACCTTTATAACATTTACCTGTAGGTGATAAATAACTAGCTATATGAGTAATGATCTCATGCGGCAATTTGTAGTTAAGTAATATTCCGCTTTCATTTGATAACTCAACCCCCCGCTTCAATGATAAATAATATGGCTTTATGGTTTCTATACAGTATTTTACTATCTTTGGACATTTCAGGATAATAGTCTCATATAAATCTTTACCTATCATGCCCTCATTATATATCTTATATAAATGATTGATAAATTGTTTAATATTCTCATTTTGTGCGTTATTTATTCTGCTAATTATTACTTTTTTTTCATCAGCAGAAATTGCACCCCTAGTAAATTCTAAGAATTTATCATTAAAAAAATTTATATTGAATTTTTCTATCGAAAATGGCTCCCATAAAGCATCTATTACTGTGTATAATTTTTGAAAAGTAAAAAAGCATATTTTTGGTAATGCTCCAAAAGAATATAAAAACTTAACTGCTTCTAATTTTTTATTATTATAAGCAAAATCTAATGGTCTATAACCCTCGTAGTCTTGAGCGTTAATATCAGCTCCAGCCTTAAGTAAAATTTTTATAATTTTTATATTTCCATTGATGCATGCATGGTGCAAAGGAGTCAATTGATCCTTAGCAGTAATATTAACATTAACTTTTTGGTCAATTAATTTTTTTACTTCGTCAAAATCATTTCTTTTAATAGGTGGATATAATCCTTTTTCTTCTTCAGCTTTATCTTTAGCCATCTTTGTATTTAATAAAGAGACGATAGAAGTTTCTAAATCATCTACAGCTTTCCTTTTCATTGTTCCCCTATTTTAAAAACTCTTCAATATCTATTGTGGACTCAAGATTCCTTAAACTAAATGCTTTATTAGATCTTTTAAGCAACCCTGTCAGCACTTTGCCAGCTCCAACTTCTACAATTTCATTTACTCCTTGCTCAGCAAAATAATCTATGGTTTCACGCCATCGTACACTACCAGATACTTGACTAACTAAAGCTTTTTTAATTTCACTTGGGTTTCTTAGTTCTGTAGCATGGACATTTGCGACAAAACGAAGCTCAGGAGTGTTTATAACTATATCTCTTAAGGCTTGCTCCATCTGACGTGCTGCAGGCTCCATGAAACTTGAATGGAATGGTGCGCTTACATTTAGCTTAATAGCTTTAAAGCCTAAATCTTTAATTGTTGCAACAGCGCGATCAATAGCCTGCGTCGCACCACTTATCACTATTTGCGATTCTGAATTATCATTAGCAACTTGACATGAGCCTTCTTCTGAGCAAGCTTTAAGCATCTGATTTAGCTTTTCAAGCGACATACCAATAACAGCTGCCATTCCACCCTCACCTGGTTTGCAAGCTTTTTGCATCTCAGTTCCTCTTACCTTAAGCAAAAAAGAAGTATCTTTTAGGCTTAAGCTTCCTGCAGCGCAAAGGGCTGAATATTCACCAAGTGAATGTCCTGCAACAAAATCCCCAAGCTGTGATATTTTTTTTCCTGCAAGCTTTTCTAGAACCCTAACTACTGCCATAGATACAGCCATTAAAGCTGGTTGGGTGTTTTGGGTCTGAGTCAACTCACTCTCGGGTCCTTCAAATATAATTTTGCTCAAATTAAAATCTAAACTATCAGAAACTTCTTCAAAAACTTCTTTAGCAATAGAAAAATTATTAAATAACTCTTTTCCCATACCAACAAATTGTGATCCTTGTCCTGGGAACACAAAGGCTCTGTTTATTTTTTCTGTCATATTATAATCTCATTGATATTTTTATATAGTAATGTATATGCTAGTAAGTAGATAAAATTTATACTCTCCAATTTATAAAAGTAAATAGAAAACTATGTTTCGTAGACTTACCAATATATTCATTTATTTTATTCTTTTAATATCTGCAACCAATTGCTTTGCAGCAGAAAATTATGTTGCTAAAGCCATGGAATATGCAAAAAAGAAAGAATGGTCAAAAGCAACCTCATATGCTAGAAAATCTGGCAATAAAGAGGTGACAAAGATTGTTACTTCAATGAAGTTTCAAGATAAAAGTAAGAATTATAGTTTTGAGGAAATGGCTGAGTTTTTATCTAAAAACCCATATTGGCCTGATTTTGCAGAGATTAAAGCATGTGCTGAAGATGCTATAACACCTTCTACCAATAAAAGAGTTATTGTTAATTGGTTTAGAAAATATCCTCCTGTGACACCTAAAGCCATTAAAGCATACGCTTATGCTGAGGCTGATGATTATAAAAAAGCAAAGTCACCAAAGGATCAAGATAAAGCTCGCCTAGTTAACGCAGTAAGAGAAGCGTGGATTCATGGGATATTCTCTAAAGAAGAGGAAAAGGATTTTCAAACTCGCTTTAAAGCTTATCTTACCTATAGCGACCATTTCAAGCGAATTGATGAATTATTGTGGCTTAACAATGTCCTTGCAGCTAATAGATTGATTCATTTAATGGATAAAAACGATCAAGCAATGTTTAAAGCTCGTATTGCCATTATAACTCATGCTAGAGGTTTTGAGACTTTATTTAATAACTTGCCTGATAGTCATAAATATAAGTCTGGTGTACTTTATTCTTATATTAAATATTATCATAATGCTGAACCTGACACCGATATGTCTAAATTACTTGTTAAAGCTCCACATGATACTAAACATGCTCATGATTGGTGGAGGCTTAAGACTTTCTACATAAGAGAAATGATTAAGTTAAAAAAATATAAAAAAGCCTATAAGATTGCAGAACATCATCATGCATTCAATGTTCAAGATACAGTGGATGCGCATTGGCTTGCAGGCTGGATAGCATTAAATTTTTTAAAAAGACCTGAAGATGCTACAAAACATTTCCGTAAACTTTACGACCAAGTTAGCTTCCCTATAAGCTTGTCCCGTGGGGCATATTGGCTGGCTGAGAGCTATAAGGCTCAAGGCAAACAAGCAGAAGCAAAAACATGGTATAAAAAGGCCGCAATATTCCCTGAAACATTTTATGGCCAAGTTTCAGCTTTAAAATTGAATATTTCTGAGATCAATCTTCCAGGAAAGCCAAAAGTAGAAGCAAGTCATATTGCGAAGCTTAAGAATAATGAGATTATCAATGCTGCAAGTATTTTACTTGATTATGGTTGTGAAGGAATGGCGCTTAAATATATTAAAAACGCTATAATGAAATCAAACTCTCCAGCTGAAATTTTATTGATACTGGAATTTGCAAAGAAAAGAGGATCTGCAAGAGTTTTAATTGAAGCAGCAAAATCAGCGGCTCATAAAAAGGTACTTGTAGCTGAGTATAATTTCCCAAAACCTTATAAAATATCTAGTAAAAATATTGAGGATGCTTTTGCCTATGCTATCATTAGACAAGAGTCTGTATTCAATGTTGGCGCTATTAGTACAGCAAATGCTATGGGCTTAATGCAGCTTTTAGACTCTGCAGCAAAAGAGGTGGCTAAAGAACTAAAGGTAGGTTATAGCAAAAAAAGACTCTTAAGCGATCCATATTATAATATTAATTTAGGCACAAAATATTTAGGCAATATGGCTAATAATTTTAATGGATCATATATTATGGCAGCAGCAGCTTATAATGCTGGTTCAACACCTGTAAAAAGATGGATTGAGCAATATGGCGACCCAAGAAAAATGAAAAATGTTGATGATATAATTCATTGGATTGAATTGATACCATATTATCAAACAAGAGATTATGTAATGAGAGCTATGGAAAACTTACAAATCTATCGATATAGGCTTGGCAAAAGCAAAAATTTAAGGCTTTTTAGCGATTTAAAACGCGGCGCTTAAGGGGATTTTGTATTATGATCAAAGAAGGAATGGATGCACCTAATTTTAATCTACCACTAACAGATAGCAAGCATTTTGAGCTAGCAAGTCTTAAGGGTAAGAAAAATGTAGTTATATATTTTTATCCTAAGGATGATACTCCAGGTTGTACTTTAGAGGCTAAGGATTTTGCGTTAAACCTTGATAAGTTCAAACAACTCAACACTGAAGTTATTGGCATCTCTAAAGATAATCTAAATTCACATAGTAAGTTTAAAGCAAAATACTGTCTACCATTTGACCTTGCTTCTGATGAAACTGGTGAAGTTTGCAATCTTTATGGTGTATGGGTTGAGAAATCTATGTATGGTAAAAAATATATGGGCATTGAACGCAGCACAATATTTATAGATTCACAAGGGAAAATTGCAAAAATTTGGCCTAAAGTTAAAGTTGATGGCCATGTGAATGAGGTTCTTGAAGCAATTAAAACTCTAAATTAATCATTTTTACCTTTACAGCAACAACATATAAGCATAAAAGTATCTATTATTACTAAATAGATCTTGGATCAAGGTTAACCATTCTTTATTCTCAAAAGATCTAATTTACTTTCACAAAGAATAGTATATTTTGTTTCCTTATTAAATATTATACTTATCATGGCAAAAAAACGTAACCAAAAGAAAAACCAAAATACTACCGCGAATTATGAGTTGCTTCATAATCCTTTTGCACGCGCAGAAACACTCCCTAAAATTTTAGAAATTGACAATAGTAATAAAGAAGTAGTTCAAAGAACTACAAAGCAGGGGCAATTCATTCTCAAAAAATTGATAGAAAATAAAACCAAATTTTTAGAATCCGCAGAAAACGGCGATAAAAATACTCTAGAAAAAATGCTTGAAAAAGGAGTAGATATTAAAACATTAGATAAGTACGGTGATACAGCTCTTCATATAGCCATAGAATTAGGGTATACCCATATTATTGAAGCTTTACTTAAGAGAAAAGATATAAAAGATATTATTGATCTTAGAGATCATGATGACCTCACACCATTACATCATGCACTCTTACTCAATGACTCATATGAAATCAAATCAAAAATAGTTACCATGTTGATTAGGCATGGAGCTAACTTATATTCTGATCATGAGATAAACTATACACCTTATAAATTGATCATATATTCAGGTTTAATCAAAGATTTACCAGATGACTGCCAAAAAGAATTCTTTAAGCCTCATTCCTTGCCTGACCTATTTTTAATTGCTGCTTATTATAATGATAAGAAATTGTTAAGTAAATTACTTAATATAGATAAGAATTTAATCGATACACAATCAACAGAGGATATCCAATTTATTGATACGCTTGATCCCAACGAAGAATCTGTATTAATATCCATTTTAGACGAGTCCGTTGGATGGACCACTCTACATATAGCTGTATATAATGGGCATTTCGAGCTAGTAAAATTTTTAGTTAAACAAGGAGCATGCCTAAATATAAAAGATAAATTTGGAATAACACCATTACATATGGTAATAGAAAAAGGACATGTGAATATATTTAGTTACTTAATAGAAAACAAAGCTAGCTTAGACGTTGCAGGAACTCCCAACCTTTTAGAACATGCTATAGAATATAAGCAACCTTTAATCGCTAATCTCCTTATAAAAAA
Organism: Rickettsiaceae bacterium; assembly: GCA_020697135.1. GTDB lineage: Bacteria > Pseudomonadota > Alphaproteobacteria > Rickettsiales > Rickettsiaceae > JAJFBM01. The sequence continues at coordinate 24,826 of JAJFBM010000006.1, read as the reverse complement.
AGGTTTAAAAGCCAAAGAGGAATTTTTAAAACTTCCCTTAGACAATCAGCTAAATAATATTTTCTTAAAAAGTATCAAAGAGGGTAAAGCCGAAATTACTATTAGACTTCTTGAAATGGATGTAAATCTTTACTCTAAAAATAAATTAGGAGAATCAGCTTTTTCTATTGCTTATGAAAAAGGATATAATTTTATTTTAAAAGATATTGTATGGGAAGCTCTAAAGGAAGAACTGCCAAATTATAGTGACAACTATGGAAAATCGTTATTACATTACGTTACAGCTGCTGGTTATATAAAGCAACTTGAAAGACATATTAAAGCTGATAGAGCAAATATGAACGTGGTAGATAAAAACTTTTTAACCTTGATGCATGAAGCGGCTAAATTTGGCCATACTAATATTATCGATCTTTTAATTAAAAATGGATTTGACGTAAATGCACAGGACAATCAAGGTAAAAATCCTTTGGACTATGCATTTGCGTATAGTGATATAGATGTTGTTGCATTTCTAATATATGAGTGTAAAGCAAAAACATGCAATCCAGATATAAGTAATATTGCCTCATTAGAAGGTTTTGAATTTAAAAAACAACTTAAACTTGCAGAAATGTTTAAAGATATAAGGGATGTTTCTTTATTGTTAAATGGATATAATGAGCTTTTAAATACACTTTTAAATATACAGCTTGAAAAGCCTAATTTATCATATGGAGAAGTTTACGATTATGCTAGAAAAATTATTCATCTTACCACGATTAAAGAAGCTTTGACTAAGCTTAAACTAACTTATAGAGCAATAGAAGATATTGATACTACAAATAATTTTGACCAAGAAGAACTTTATATACAAGGTGATTCAGCGGTCTCTAATCATGTTATGAAACTATTAGGGATAGAAGTAGACCCTATACCATAATGATTCAAGGTCTGCTTTTTTTAAAAGGATATAAGAGAGCAATAATAGTTTAATATATGCCCTCTTATATTAAAATTAGTTTTTAAAACTTATATCATCAAAATTTATGAATGAGCATATATAAGCTTGAATATCAATAGGTAAAAGTTTAATCCAGCTTTCTTCCGAAGCTTTCTCTCCAGCATTATTATTTATCTCTTCTACGGGACCAAAACAAGGCGTATAAAATAATTGTTGGTCTATATTATGCTTCCACCAAGTAGAAATTACTGGCATAATTTTGAAGGCATTATATTCTAGATGTATTAAATGTAATATTTGTTCTGGTGTAAACTGGATTAAGCCTATTTTTGAATAATGCTGAATATCATCTTTTTCTGCGAAAAGTCCTTTTATATGCTTAAAACTTAATTTATCTACATCGTTATACACTAAAGCTAAATTCTTAAAATAATTTTCTACTCTTGCCTCTTGGAATGCAAAATCTAACTCTTTAATGGTATATATTTTTTTTGTAAGCTCATATTCTTTGTCTCCATAAATAACTAGAGGATTGTTGTCTCCGCTGAATTTTACTGATAAATCTAAATTATCATCAATTTCAATTGTACAATCTTGGTACCAATTACCATATTGCGAAAGTGTATTTATTATAATGGCTGGAGGTAACATATTTTTTAGTTTATTACTCAACTCAACGCTTTCTTGCTCCGCAGTTTCTTGTAGATAACTATCATTTGATTCATTTCCATAAAGTAGATTGTTCCACTCAAGTACTGTTCCTATCATTATATCCGCAATTATGTATCCAGGATTAGTTATAATTTTTACTTCTGTTTTCACTGACCCGCTATTACTATTAAAACTTAGTTCACAATTTCCTGCTTTATATTTATTATTCTTAAAAATAGTTTTATGTTCAGGTATTAAAAAGTCACAGCCATTAGGCTTAATAATTATCATAAAATCGTTAGCGATAAGTTAGTAAATTAACTTATTATAGCGACAATATTAATATTTAGCATTAGCTAAACGCATTTACTTACCATTAACAGATATTATAATGAAAATAAGTGGCAAGAATCCATCTAGCCACTTACTTAAAAATATATTATAAAATAGTTTTACTACTAATAGTCTAATCTACTGTATGTACGCTGGATGAAGGGAAATCTCCACTAAGATTTGTAGCCTCAAGATCTGAAGTAATAGTCTCTATTGGAGTCTCTATTGGTGCTTCTATAGTTGATTCAACTAACGCAGCATTATTATTAGAAGTTTCCAAATGCATCGCAAGGCCTTGTGAGAAATTTTCATTGGCATAATTTAAAATGGTCGCATCAGCATCATTTTTACACAAAAACTTTATGATATCAGGATGCTTAAAGTGAGATGCATAATGCAGCGCTGTATTACCTTTTTTATCTTGTGCGTCTATGTCAGCCTTTTCTTTATCGTTTAAAAGCAGCTCCTGCACTAATATAATATCACCCTTCTCAGCAGCAAGATGAAGTGGTGTTACGCCAGAATCATCTTTTATGTTCACGCTCGCACCCTTCTGAATTACAGATTTAGCCAGCTCAGTGAACCCATTTTGTGCAAATATATGGAGTAGTGTTTTACCACCCTCCCCCTTAGAATTTATATTAAGGCCCGAAGCTATAAATTCGTCTAATAAATTATTTCCTTTAGAAAATTCAGTAAAATAATAATTAAAATCTTTAATAATTTCGTTTTTCACTTCAGCAACTTGCTCTGTGATAGTAGAAGTTTCGCTCGATTGTTGTGTTTCAAGATCACCATTAATTCTGTCTTGGATATTATTTAATGCACCAACTGCATCTTTAGCTACCTTCTCTCCAGCTCTTGCAAAATCCTTGACCATCACGCCTCCGGCCTCTACCGCCTTACCAAGCAGCCTAGATTGCTCAGTTCCTTCATTAGTAGTTTTCTCCCAATTTCTTTCAGGATCTTCCGCATAATTTCCAGTAAATCCAAGTGCTCCTAAAACTTTGCCTCCACCAACGTATAAATTTTTAAACATACCCCCTCCCTAAAAAATTGTTTTATAAAAAAATGGTACCAATATAAATAATGAAAGTCAAAGGTGATTTTTAACTAAAGCGAGAAATTAAAAAAATTTTATTGTTCTCTTTTTCACTTTTATTTAAAAAATATTATGATTGAATTGGCTTCAAGCTAATGGCAATTATGCTACTCACTCCAACTATTCTTTAAGCGCATTTTTCGTCCCAAATAGAAAAAGTTTAGGACGCAGGCTGCATAGTAAACTGCTCCTTACAAATTATCATGTTTACGCTTTCTAGCCAAGTACCAATGCAATTCCTTAAACTAAATAATCATTTTTTACAAGATTAGTAAGTTTATTCAAAACTAGAATGACGCACTGTCTTCTATCTAAATCTTGCTCAAAAGTTTTATCAAGTATATCTCTTACCTCATCATAACAAAGTAGGAGATAATTTATCGTTTTCTGATTAGCAATTTTTTGTAAAACTTGCTCTGAATTTGGCTCACGCAAACCACTTTTAAGCTTACAAATAGAGCTAATAAGCTGAAGAGTTGCCTCACTAAATTGCTGCCAAATAACATTATCTTTTTTTTGCGAAATTTTAGAAATCAATGCTTCCATTTGATTTGAAGATGGTTTTTCAAGGAACTTAACTAATTGCTTCCTAATTACACCCAAATCAGAAATATTTGTAGCATTAATATATAGTTTGCTACAGCGAGATAATATAGTTGCTGGTATTTTTGCCGAAGGAGTTGTAATTAGAAATATATAACAGCCCGCTGGAGGCTCTTCCAAAACTTTTAAACAGCTATTAAAAGCATTATTATTCATAGAATCAGCATTATGGATAATAACTATTTTTATCGGACTTATTGCTACACTTTTACTTAAAAAATTCTGCATTGCTCTGATTTGGTCGACAGTTATAAATCTACTATCAACCGTTTCATTAGAAATATAAAGGAAATCTGTGTTATTCTCGAGCGGGACTTTGGTGAATTCAGAAAAAACTTTAGCCGCAAATTGCTTAACTTGGCTAGTTGCAGATTCTGTATCTTCTGAATATACATGCCAAGCATGAGGGAAATTATGCCCTGCCCAAATTTTATTTAAATATTCTAAAGTATTAGACATTTTTTCCCTCATCTCTGTTTTATTACCTAGTACTATATAATAAATATTTACATACGATCCAATGCCTTAACCCCAAGCACTTCTAATCCTGAACTTATCACTATTTGAATTGCTTTTGCAAGCGCAAGCCGAGCAGTTGTTAGCTCTATATTATCTACTATAATAAATCTATAAAACTCTTTCTCTTTACCAAGATTCCATAGAGAGTGAAATTCAGAGGCTAGATTTTGCAAATAAAAGGCAATTCTATGAGGCTCAGCTTGAATAGCAGCACTCTCAATAGTCTTAGGCCATGAGGCAAGAGTTTTAATTAAGTGCATTTCTTCTTCGCTTTCAAGAAGAGTCAGATCATAATTACCCTTATAAAATTTTAGATAAGCTTCCTCTAATTGGTTTTTAGCATTTTCTAATATAGATTTCGTCCGCACATGCGCATATTGCACATAAAACACAGGATTATCTTTTGACTGTTCTTTAACCTTATCTAAGTCAAAATCCATTACTGCATCATTTTTCCGAGTAAGCATAATGAATCTAATAATGTCCTTACCTACTTCGTTAATTACATCACGAACAGTTGTGAAAGTTCCTGCCCTTTTAGACATTTTTACCGGCTCGCCATCTTTAATAAAATTAACAAGCTGGCCTATCTTAACTTCTAACTTTACATTTGGGTCAAAAGCTTTAGCTATTGCCTCAAGCCTTTTAACATAGCCACCATGATCTGCTCCAAGCACTAATATTAAGCTCTCAAAACCTCTTTCAAGCTTATCTCTTGTATAAGCCACATCAGCAGCAAAATAAGTCCATTGACCGTTGCTTTTTTGGAGAGGCCTGTCTTGATCATCACCATAAATAGTTGATTTAAAAAGCAATTGCTCTCTCTCTTCCCAATCATCAGGAAGTTTTCCTTTAGGGGCTTCTAACATGCCTTTATAAACTAAATCTTTAGCTTTTAACTCATCAACTGCTTTATCGATATTACCTGAATCATGAAGGGTTTTCTCTGAGAAGAATACATCGTGCTTAATGCCCAGATCTTCTAAATCTTGCTTGATTAATTCCATCATCTTTTCGATAGCAAATTGCTTTATTAAAAGTAGATATTCTTCTTCCTGAGCATCTATAAAATTCTTACCATATTCTTTGTATAAAGCTTCCCCTACTGGAATAAGGTAATCACCTGGATATAGGCCTGCAGGAATCTCAATTTGTTCATTTTTTGCAAATTCTAAATATCTTATATATGCTGATTTGGCAAGTACGTCAATTTGTCCACCATAATCATTCATATAATATTCTTTCACTACTTCAAAACCTGCTTTCTGCAGCAATCTTGCAAGCGCATCGCCATAAACAGCACCTCTTGCATGACCAATATGCATTGGACCAGTCGGGTTTGCAGAGACAAACTCAACATTAACTTTTATTTTATTGCCAATCTTAGAATCGCCATAACTGACTCCATTTCTCAATATATCTTTTAAAGAGTCCTGCCAAATAATAGGCTTTAAAGTAAAGTTAATGAAGCCAGGGCCTGCAATCTCTACATGCGATATATAATCAATTTCGCTTAAAGCAATTTTTAAAGCTGCAGCAATATCTCTGGGTGATTTCTTTAGCTGCCCACCAAGTATCATCGCAGCATTAGTTGCAAGATCGCCATGCAGGGGATCTTTCGGCGATTCAACTGTCAGAGATTTAATATCTACTTCATCACTAGAATATAATTTATTTATACATTCTATAATTGCTGTTTTTAATTTACTATAAATTTCCATATTAACCCTTAATTTTAAAAATATCTGTTAGAAGATAAATTAAAGAATGATTCAAATTCTCTTATAGCATAGCGATCCGTCATACCAGCTATATAATCAGATATAACTCTTGCTCGATATTGTGTAGTGTTTTCAGTTATTCTCCTTTGCCATTCAAGAGGCATAGAGTCTGGCTTTTCCATACAAAGCGCAAATAACTCCTTAATCACCTTTTGGGCTTTTACTTTCATAAGCATAACTTTATGCTCTAAGTAAACTTTTTCAAATAAAAGTGATTTTATCCTTTTATTTTCTTCCTCAACCTTTGGAGAAAAAGCAACTAGCGCTTTGCTAAATTCTCTTACATCTCTCTCACTTACAATATTATTATTAGTGATATTTGCACGAGTAGTTGTAATTAAATCTGTAACTAGATAATGCGTAAGTTTCCGCGTTATCTCATAAACTAAACGCCCAAAAGGGATATTCGGGTGTTTTGCTTTAATTTCTGAGACGAATTCGGACATAATTTCAATTGATTCTAAATCTTCAATTGTAAGCAGGCCTGCTCTTATACCATCCTCTATATCATGGCTATGGTAAGCAATATCATCGGCAAGCGCTGCAACTTGAGCTTCAATAGATGAAAATTTATTTAGCTCAAGATCATGTTTATCATTATATTCTTTTATTGCTAGAGGCAAATCTCCGGTTAAGGGACCATTATGTTTAGCGATCCCTTCTAAAACTTCCCAACTTAAATTAAGCCCATCAAAACTTGCATATCGATCCTCAAGCTGAGTAAGAAGCTTTATTGAATGAGCATTATGGTCAAAGCCACCAAATTCTTTCATACATTCATCTAATGCTTCCTCTCCAGCATGACCAAATGGCGTATGACCCATATCATGCGCAAGCGCTATTGCTTCTGAGAGATCTTCAGATACACCAAGAGCTCGGGCTATTAACCTTGCAAGTATAGCAACTTCCATCGAATGGGTAAGCCTATTGCGATAATGATCACCTTCATGATTAACAAAAACTTGCGTTTTATATTCAAGCCGCCTAAAAGCGTTGGAATGTACTATCCTATCTCTATCCATTTGAAAATTATTACGGAATAAGGAAGGTTCTTCAAGAATTAAACGCCCACGAGTTTTATTTGGTTCACATGCATAAGTTGCAAGTTGCATAATTTTAATTTTTTAGTTATTATTTAATATATTTAGAATTCCTTGAAAACTCTTTAGATAATGAATATATAAAGAAGTTGTTGAATTTGCAATTTAATAATAAACAAGACACAATTATGTTAAATGAAGAAGTAAATATCACTTTAACTGATAATGCAGCAAAGCGTATTGCTTATATGCTCTCTCAAGAACCAGATAATACTAAATTTCGAATTTCTGTTGATAGTGGTGGCTGCACTGGCTTTAAATATAAGTTTGATTTAGATACGACTCAGCAAAATGATGATTTAGTCATTGAGAAAAATAAAGCTATAGTACTTATAGATGAGGTCACTAGATCCTTTATTAAAGGTTGCACAATTGATTATATTGAAAGCTTAAGCGGCTCAGAATTTGAAATTCGTAACCCAAATGCTACAGCTAGTTGCGGTTGTGGGAATTCTTTCTCAATATAATATTAAAGTCATATGAGCCAGTAAATGCAGTAATTTCAATGAGTTAACCCTCAGCGCCCTGCTTTTTGCTATGCAATAATATAAGTTATTGTAACAAAATGTAACAAAGATTTATTTTACCTCTGCCCTCAAATACATATAATGAGTGATAAATGCAGATAACTTTAAATAAGTTTTATATGACAATTCAACAAACAACTATAAAAAACCCTATATCATGTTATGGCATAGGTGTGCATTCTGGTGAAAGAGTAAATTTAACTTTAAAACCAGCTAATAAAAATACCGGAATTATTTTTATTAGAACTGATGTTAAATTTGTTGATAATATTATTCCTGCAGATTTCCTTTACGTTTCTGAAACTACACTTTCTACTACAATCCAAAATTCTTCCAATATTAAAGTCTCTACCATTGAGCATTTAATGGCAGCTATTTGGGGTTGTGGCATTGACAATATTATAGTTGAGCTTGATGGCCCAGAAGTGCCAATTATGGATGGTAGTAGTAAGCCATTCGTTTTTATGTTAGAGTGCGCAGGTATTAAAGTTCTTAATGCACCACGTAAGTTCTTAAAAGTGAGAAAAGAAGTCAGCGTAGTAAATGGGCCTGCTACATGCGTAGTTGAGCCAAGTAATAACTTTAATATAACTATGGAAATTGACTTTGCTAACAAGTTAATTGGTTATCAAAAATTCGAACTAAATAATGAAAGCTGCTTCAAACAAGAAATAGCAGGAGCTAGAACTTTTGGTTTTCTTAAGGATGTAGAATATTTACAAAGCAAAGGGCTTGCTAAAGGTGCGTCACTTGATAATGCAATTGGTCTTGAAGAAGATAAAATCCTTAATCATGACGGCTTGAGATTTGAAGATGAGTTTGTAAGACATAAACTTCTTGATGCAATTGGTGATTTTAAAACTGCTGGCTTTATCGTTGGCCATTTCCAAGGATCAAAATCTGGGCATTTAGTTAATAATATGCTTCTAAGAAAGCTAATATCCGACCCTAACGCTTTTGAGTATATTTCACTTTAAAAATATATTTTAAGAAATTTCCTTCACAGAACCTAGGCCGAGGCTGCGTAAGCGTATATTAATACGTGCGTAAAGCCGATATCCGCTAAGTCGATATGTATCATTTTATAGAGGAAATGGTATTAAACTACTTTGCAGCGGCGCGCTTTAGTCTATCATTAATTGCAACACCAATTCTGGTAAAAGGGATTGGCGCAACAGCAATAGTATCGTAACCTTCCATTTGCGCAATTTTATCAAGTGATCTAAGCATTAAGTAAAGGTTGCTTGCAGCCTCTATTAAACTTCCAGATTTACTCAAATTTTCACCTTTGTTAAATTCTATAAAGCTAAAGCCTAAACCAATCTCCCCTTCTTCTAAATTAATTGCATTAAGGCGCACATTAACACTAGGAGAATAATGTTTCTCCATCATGCCTGGAGCCTTAAGTAGCTTATTATCATCAGTAAAACTAACTTCTCGATGAATAATGCTTTCAATATCTTCTGCAGTGATAAACCCTTGTCTTAATAGTATTGGAGTCTCAGTTGAAAAATCTATAATAGTAGACTCAATCCCTACAACACTTGCCCCCCCCTCCAAAATCATTACTTCTTTCTCGCTAAAATGCTCTTTTACATGAGCGCTGGTAGTAGGGCTTATATAGCCTGAAGGGTTAGCGCTCGGTGCTGCTATCGGTATGCCAGCTTCTTTTATTAGGCTTAAAGCTATTTCATTATCAGGTATTCTAATAGCTATAGTTTTAAGTCCAGCAGTTACTGTTCCAGCAATTTTAGCCTCATGTTTTAAAGGAAGCACAAAACTTATAGGCCCTGGCCAGAAAGCTTGCGCAGCTTTTTTAGCTAATGGAGAAAATACAGCAATTTTTTCAGCTTGCTCTAGGCTTGCAACATGCACAATTAAAGGATTATTGGCAGGGCGAGATTTAAGCTCATATATCATTTGGCACGCAGTTTCATTGGTTGCATCCGCCCCTAAACCATATACAGTCTCTGTAGGAAATGCTACTACCCCCCCCTGTTTTATTATTTGAGCTGCCTTAAGTATATTATTCATTACGCTAGTTAATAATCAATATTTAATCATTTGAATGATAGCCAGCCAGGCTCACATATTCATAAGTCTCTACTTTATATAGCTGATAAGGGTTTGTTGCAACAAAATCATTATATTTCACAATATAAGGTTTTGATTCGTCGATAAAATGAGCGGCAAGGTTTAATTGTGTTTTACCCAGTTTATTATACTCGGAAAAAGAACTATTATATAATTCATTTTTTAGCCAAGATATTACTTTAGGATCAGATAAAATAGTTTGGTTTTCGTATAAATCTTCACCGATACGGTAATTTTTAACTTTTGCAAGTATTTCTGCTCCAGAATTTACGAGTAATTTAAAAGTATTTTCATTAAACTTCCTAGTAGTTAAATGTAGAGGTGTATATTCTCCTTTATCTAAAGCATTTACATTTGCACCTTTTTGGATTAAGAGTTTCATTACATCGATTGCATTATTAGAGGCTGCATAATGAAGTGCGGTTAGACCTTCCTCTGTAGTTTCATTGATTTTAACCTGACCTTTCTGAAGAATTTCTTCAACTTTTTTGACATTATTGGTTGCAGCATAATGTATTAAATCAGATATGATTGGCATTAAACCCTGTATATTATATAATGTTTTATCTTAATTTTAATGTTGCAAGACCAATTAAGCCGAAAATTACCCCTAATATCCAAAAACGAACAACTACTTTTGATTCTGGCCAGCCAGCTTTTTCAAAATGGTGGTGGAGTGGCGCCATTAAAAATATTCTTTTACCCTTAGTAAATTTAAAATAATAAACTTGGATAATAACAGATAAAGCTTCAATCACAAATAACCCACCAACAATTGCAAGAACAATTTCATGCTTAATGATAACACTTATAACTCCAAGCGCCCCGCCAAGTGAAAGACTACCTGTGTCGCCCATGAATACTTCTGCAGGTTGTGCGTTAAACCACAGAAACCCGAGGCTACTACCAACAATTGCTGCACAAATAATTGCAAGCTCTCCCACATGTGGTACGTAAATTAGTTGTAAGTAATTAGCAAATATAACATTACCTACAACATATGAAAATATGCCAAAACAAAGAGCGGTGATAGCAATAGGGACGCTTGCAAGCCCATCAAGCCCATCTGTTAAATTTACCGCATTAGAAGAGCCAATAATTACTATAGCCACAAATGGTATATAGAATATGCCAAGATCAAGGAGAAAGCTTTTAAAGAATGGGAAAGCAAGTTGATTTATATGATCATTTACTGAATAAGTTTGGATAAGAAAACAAGCGATGACACTAACTAATAGCTGTACTGCCATTTTTGCTTTGCCGCTTACGCCTTTTGTATTTCTTTTTGATACTTTTAAGTAATCATCCATGAATCCAAGAATCGCAAAGCTTACAAAAACAAAAAGAGTTATCCATATGAACGGATTAGTTAGATCAGCAACTAATAAGGTCGCTAGAACTATACCGCCAATCATCATTAAACCACCCATTGTAGGTGTCCCTGCTTTAGATTTATGAGACTCAGGTCCATCATCACGAATTGGCTGTCCAAGTTTCTGCCATTTCCTTAAATATTTAATGATGCAAGGACCAAATATAAAACAGAAACTTAAACTTATTATAATTGCCAGACCACTTCTAAAAGTTATATAGCGAAAAAGGTTTGCAATATGTGATTCAGCTGCGAAAGGAGTAAGTAAATTATAAAGCATTTTCAGTTTTATTTTGATTAATAAATTCTTCTACAAATACATGTAATTTGGTGCCTTTAGATCCTTTGAATAGAACGACGTCACCATCTTCTAAATAATTATATATACCAGCTTTAAGTTGCTCCATATTATCATAATGCTTAACTGCAATATTTTTAGGAAGTATGTTATGTAAATAGCGCATATAATCGCCAACCGTCAGCACTAAATCTAATTTATTTTCAAGAACAGGACCTGCTAAACTTTCATGTATTTCTTGTGTAAAATTACCAAGTTCATTCATATTAGATAAAACGGCAATCTTCCTTTTACCAGAAATATTTGCAATATTTTTAAAGGCTGCTATTACAGCAGGTGCACTGGCATTATAACTATCATTTACAACAATAATTTCTTTACTAGAAAGTAGCTTTAAGGAGATAGGCAAACCTCTACCTTTTTCAGGTTTTAATTGCTCAAGGGCTTTAGCTGCTTTCTTTAGATCAAGCTTAAGTATTTTTGTAACAAGTAATGCAATTGAGATATTCAGAGCTTGATGCTCACCAGTAATGCCGGTTTTTAAGGAAATTTTTTGGCCCATAATTTCATATTCAGCTTCCATAAATGTGCCATGTTGAGAAGCTTTTAGCAAGTTAGCATCCCCCTGCTCCTTCTGGCTAAATGTATAAATATGTTGGATATTTTGTTTCTTCACAGCTTCTTTCATTTTCTCATAAAAAGGGCTATCAATATTTAATATTGCCTCTCCACCCTTGCTTACTCCTTCAAAAATCTCGCATTTAGCATCGCATATAGCTTCCATTGATCCTAAATTACCTATATGAGCAGCTTCAATATTGGTAATTATTGCAATATCAGGGCGAGCCATTTTAGTTAAAGCTGAAATTTCTTTAGCATGATTCATTCCCATTTCTATTACGGCAAATTCTATATCATCAGGCATTGAAGCAAGATTAATAGGGAGGCCTAAATGGTTATTGAAATTACCTCGGGTAAAAAACGCTTTCCCACAAGCATTCAATGCAGTAAAAATTGCATTTTTAGTTGATGTTTTCCCAACACTTCCTGTAATACCAACAAACTTTGCTTTAGAGTTATTTCTTTTATATTCTGCAAGCTTCAATAATGCTTGATAAGTATCATCAACTAAAATTAATTTATCCTTATCTATTCCTTCAGGAATATGGCTTACTATTGCAGCAGCTGCGCCATTTTGTAGCGCATCTTTAACATATAGGTGCCCGTCTGAAACACCACCAGTTAAGGCGATAAAAAGCTCCCCTCCATTGATTGCTCTTGAGTCAAATTCAATAAATGTTGTTTTAATTTTGTCATTTAAGGAAACTTTTAATGCTTCACTTAAAATTTTTGCATCCCAAATATACATATTATTCCCCTAACTATACTAATTCGCTGGCTATTTCTTTAGCTATTTCAAAATCTGAGAATGGAATTTTCTTATCTTTTATAAGTTGATAAGTTTCGTGCCCTTTACCTGCTATAAGCAAAATATCATTTTCATCCATAACAGATATTGCATGTTTGATTGCCTCTCTCCTATCACCTATTTCTATAACTTGTTTTCCAAGTTTTTTACTCTCTACTCCAGCTAATATCTCTTGCCTTATTACATCTGCTTCTTCGAACCTAGGATTATCATCTGTTATTATAGTAAGATCTGCATTCTCGCTTGCAATACCTCCCATTATAGGTCTTTTAGTACGGTCCCTGTTACCTCCACAGCCAAATACAACAATTAGCCTTGAGCCGTTTTTACGTAAGCCTGCAAGATTATTTAATGCTTTCTCTAATGCTTCAGGCTTATGGGAGTGATCTATGAAAATATGTCTTTTTGCTTCAATTTTTTCAAGCCTACCATTTGGAGTCTCAAGCCTATTTAATATTTTAACAATATTCTCAAAATCATAACCACATGTTGCAACCATTAAAGCAGCAATTAATATATTGGAAGCTTGAAAAGCACCAATAATTGATGTCTCAAAATTATATTTTTTCCCTTTATATTCAAACTCTATTATCTGCCTATCAAGCGACAAGCTACTCTTGGTTATCTTAAGCTCGCCAGAATTTCCAACTGTTATATATCTCTTGCTACAAGCTTTGATAAAATCTTTAATTTGATTTGTACAACTCATATCCGAATTGATGATCGCTATTCCATCATCCTTTAGATTATTACTAAAAATTTTAAGCTTGGCTTGGAGGTAATTCTCCATTGTTCCATGATAATCTAAGTGATCTTGTGAGAAACTCGTAAAACCTACTACATCAACCTTTACACCAAGCATTCTCCTTTGCTCCAGACCATGGCTTGAAGCCTCAAAAGCAACAATATTTATCCCTTGCTTTTTAAGTGCTGAAAGAGTTCTATAAAATGTTATTAAATCTTGGGTATTTAACTCTTGTGCTTCTTTATCATTTATTTTATCTAAAACAGCTTGATTAGTAATTATTCCAAGAGATCCAATAGTTGCTCCTAGAATTCCTAATAAGCCTAATATTTGCGAGATATAACTTACTACAGAAGTTTTACCACTAGTACCCGTTACAGCAAGTAGATTACTTGGAATATCTTTAAAGAACCATTTACAACTTTCAGCAAGCGCAAGATTTGCATTTTCGACTTTGAAGATTCGTCTTTTTTCATCAGAGATTTTATCAGAAATAATAATTTTTGCGCCTTTTTCAAGCACAGAATTAATATAATCGTTACCATCAGATTTTATACCTTGCAACGCAAAAAATGCAGCACCTGGCGTTACTTTTCTAGAGTCCTGCACTAGATCAGTAACTTGAAATTGTTCTAATATCTCTGTAATACTATATTTCTTCATCAATTTTGTAATCTATATGTAATATTTTTTTAACGTAATCTGATTCTTCATCTAATGGCTTAATACCATATAAGGGTGCAAGGCGTGAAACTATTCTGCCTGTTGTAGGAGCTGCTGTAAAGCCTGCTGTAGCATAACCAAATGTTTCTTTTGTTCCTTTTGGTTCATCAAGCATTACGAATATAACATATTTAGGATCAGTCATTGGAAAAGCTGAAATAAATGATGATAATCTTGCAGTTTTAGAATATTTCCCTAGCACAGCTTTATTGGCAGTACCAGTTTTGCCTCCAACAAGGAACCCTTTAACTTCAGCCTTTTTTCCAGTGCCTTTTTCTACTACTAATCTAAATAATTTATTTATATTAAAGGATGTTGTTTCCTTGAATACTCTTTCATGTAATTCTGGTTCATTATTTTTATCTTTTTTAACCAGCGTTAATGGGTGAAAATATCCACCATTAACAGCTGGAAGAATTGCTTGCACAACATGTAAAGGACTCACAGACATACAATGCCCATATGACATTGTTACTGTATCAAGGTCACTCCACCGTTTTTCTGAAGGATAAAGTGGGGTAGCTTTTTCAGGCAGCTCTATATGAGTTTGATCAAACAGTCCAAGTTTCTGTAAATATGATTTAAAAATCTTTTTACCAACCTCAAGTACTATTTGCGCTGTACCAATATTAGATGAATACATAAAAATTTCAGGTACGGTTCTCCATCCTTCTTTTTTATGATAATCCTTTACTGTAAATTTAGCTATTTTAACTTTAGCATTAAGATCATATACATCATTAAGCGTTACCTTACCTGAGTCAAACCCGACTGCAAGCGTTATAGCTTTAAAAACAGAACCTACCTCATAAGCGCCAAGGGTCGCCTTATTAAATAATTGAATATCAGAAGCGTGCGATGGATGATGTGGATCAAAATCTGGTTTATTTACTAATGCTAAAACTTCACCAGTTTTTGCATCAGCCACAATCCCTACCCCGCCTAAAGCATTAAATTCTTTTATCGAACGGTCTAACTCTTCACTAACAATACTTTGGACTCTTACATCGATTGATAATTGCAAAGGTTTATCCTTTTTTGCATACTCTACTGACATATCTTGATTGGTTAAATATTTATCAAAATATTTTTCAACGCCAGCAAGACCATTATCGTCTCTACCGACAAAACCTAGCGTATGCGACAACAAATTACCATATGTATAAACTCTCTTATATTCCTTCTCAAAGTAAAACCCAGGAATACCTAGATTATGTATTGCATATTGCTCTTTTGGTGTTAAATCCCTTTTAATCCAGATAAAAGTTCTATCGGACTTAAGGTCTCGCATTAATTTATTCTTTTCTAAATTAGGGATAATTTTAAGTAGCTTTGTTACTGCCTCTTGAGGGTCAATTAATTTTTTTGGATTAGCATAGAGGGAGGCTGTAGAAAGGTTTACTGCAAGTAAACTACCATTCCGATCGATAATTTCTTTCCTTTTTTGAGCTGAGGTTTTAACTGCAGACATCTGGCTTCTGAAATCAGCCGAATTCTTATTACTGGCTAGACCGATTACTCTTACACCAATTATTATGTAGAAAAATAAAAAACTTGCAACAATAACAGTTAAGCGTAATTGAATAGCACCTTTGTCATTCTGCCACCTAGATAAAGCTTGATAAATATGTTCCCAAAAACGAAAGGATTTTCGATATTTTCTGGTAAACATTACTTGCAGAATTTTAATCTTAAGATTATTTAGAGAAGCAATGAATTTGCTCATTTATTTCCACCATTGAGATGCAATATTTACCTTATATCAGATACAGTAGTTATATACTTTGATGGAGACTTTTTATATCTCCATTTTACTCGTCCTTTATGTTCAGCAAGCTGAACTTTTTTATTATCCAAACCCATATCATTTTCAAGGGGGTCATTGATCATTTGCGAAGATTTTATAGAATCTAATTTAAGATATTTATCAGCAAGCTTTTTAATCCTTTCCGGAGATTGCAAATATGCAAGTTCTGCTTTCAATATATAGATAGTGTCTTTTTCTTGCTCAAGTTGACGCTCGAGCTCCGTATAATGAATACGAAGATCCAACACAACTTGCTTAATTGCCAGTACTCCATAAACTGACATGACAAGAAGAATTATTCCAATTAAACTTAAAGGTTTATTTTGCATAATGATCAATCTTTATTGCTGCTCGAAGTTTAGCTGATCTAGAACGAGGATTATATATCGTCTCTTGTACGCTAGGCTTTATAGACTTCTTTGTTATTATTTCAAAAGTAGCATTAGGATCATATTTTTCAGCAGGGTCTGCATATTTTGACAATGCTATTTTTTTTGCTGAGTTAGCTTTTAAAAATACTTTGACTATTCTATCCTCAAGAGAATGGAAACTTACTACTACTAACCTTCCCCCAGGTTTTAGTATTTTATCTACTTTATCAAGAAATCGCTCAAGAGCTCCCAATTCATCATTTACCCAAATGCGAATTGCTTGAAATGTTTTTGTAGCTAAATCAATTTTAGATTTTTTAAAACCTATTGCACTTCTGACAACAGAAGCAAGATGTCCTGTAGTGATTATCGGCTTTATTTGTCGCTCACTAATAATACGACGTGCAATCTTCCTTGCATCACTCTCGTCACCATATGTATATATTACACGTGCAAGCTCTTCTTCACTGGCTTCATTTATAAAATCTGCTGCGTTTCTTCCCTTCCTACTCATTCTCATATCAAGAGGTCCTTCATGCATAAAGGAAAAACCTCTATCTCCCCTATCAAGCTGCATAGAAGAAACTCCAAGATCAAGTACTACACCATCTACCTGAGGGACTGAATTTTGGTGCATTTGCTGCATCACCTGGGCAAAATTACATTGCCAAAACATAAATCTGTCATTATATTTTCTATGTAACTCTTCAGCATAAACAGCAACTTCAGGATCCTGGTCAATGCCTATTACCTTACAGTTTGCTTTCTCAAGTATAGTACTACTATACCCCCCTGCACCAAATGTACAATCAATATAAGTTTCACCATCTTTAGGATCAAGATATTTTATCGCATCCTCAAGCATAACTGGTATATGAGACATATCTTTCATAAAATCAATCTTATCATCAAATATAACCGACATAATTTTTAACTTTCCTTTACTACGCGCATTAAACGCTATTTTATCTATCTTTCGACCTTTATCCAAGTTTACTAAACCTGTTAATTACCTATAGGATTTTTCAATAATAATTTATTCGAATAAGCAATTTCTTTTGCTTTTTCACTATGTTTTTTAAATATTTCTGGGTTCCAAATTTCAAATACTTGCCCTTTCCCTACAAAACTTACTTGATTATCTATACTAGCATAATCCATTAGTTCTTTTGGTAATATCACCCTACCTTCTCCGTCGAAAGATAATTGGGTTGACCCACCAAGAATAATTGTCTCAAATGCATCTCGTTCTGGTGAATAAGGGTCTAGCTTCTCAATTATTTGACTTAATTCCTCTATTCGACCTAAACCACACGCTTCAATACACTGATTTTTTATTGAAGGATAAGCTATTATTCCAGCAAAAGAGTGATTATTTAACGCAACTCTAAAGCTAGCAGGAATCGATACACGGCTTTTTTTGTCTATATTATTAGTGTATGTCGATAAAAATAAATTCACTTTCCGCCTATAATGAGTCTTTTTTAGAATAAGCCCTACCTTTAAATTCTTTATTTGGCTTTCCTTAGTGTCTAGTTTTATACCTTTTTGGTAAATTATGGGTTAATTTGGGAATATATGGGTACATATGGAAAAATATTTCACAATAATACTTGAGTCAAGTGATATTTGAGCTACATTATTCATTAAAGATGAAATTAATATAACAGCTTCATATTAATACCTAACACATCTTAATATTTCGCTATAATTTTGGTTAATGATTTATGATTCAGAAATTATTCTCTTGGAACGCAATGCTTTACGACCTCCCTCCTGAAATATAAAAATATTGTGAGTGCGCTCTAAGAGGGTCATTTGTTTAGCAAGAAGCAATCTCATTAAACTAATAGTTATTAAGAGATCGCAACACATTGCTAAAGCCATCTATCTTGATGACGATAATTGATAAAAAAATGAGGGCGTAAAATGAAGGTGCACCCAGGGTAAGCTGTAAGTAAAGGGCATTTTTTAGTGGCGTGAAAAATTCTCGCAATTAAGCAGCGCTTGAAATTAGCTTAAATTAGATTGCTTGCTCAATTAGCGTAAAGTTCCACGTTTCACTATTGTGACCATAGTCTTAAGTAAATCGTGGAAGCTTATGAAATTACTTCGCGTTTATCTGAATTTTTAGTCAAAGCAACATATTCATGATTTAATTCTTTAGTTGCCCAGATCCATACGATACAAACAAAGGCAAAAACCACCATTAAATATGATGAAAATGCTTCATAACTCATAGTAGGAACAATAATAAATATTAAATGCTGTAAGAATGCGCTTGCAGATTTTCCAAGCTTAACACCTACTACGTCAGCTGCAGCTTTTCCTTTAGTTTTAAGCTCTGGCTCAAGCGGGACATAAGACATTTCTTTAGTTGAATCAAATACCGTATATTTACTTGATTTACTAAGAACATTTTGTACTGCACCCATAGAAACTGCAACTGTCAGCGGATCAATCATAATAAATCCACCTAAAAGAGCTTTAGTTAAATCAGGATAATTTGATACACCAAAAAATACTATACCAGTAACAAATACCATTATTGGTGTAATAATTGCAGCATAATACCAACCAAGTTTTCTAACTATATTCGAGCCTATAAGAACAAAAGAAATAGTAAAGATCCCTGTATAGCTTAAGTAACTACCAACGAAAGCAGCATAATCTTCGGTTGTAGGGTAAAGTTGTCTGGCTCTATCTTTCCATGGGCTTACAACAAGATTTATAGCCACTCCATAACAAATTAAGAGAATTGCAATTAATCTTATATACCTTGAAGCAAGTACTGTTTTAAAGCTTTCACCTAGCGGCATTTTTTTCTTTTTTATATCTAGGCGTACTATATCTGTACCAGCAATTTTTAAAACTTTATGATTCAATAGCCAGAATATATACATAGCAGCTATACCGAACATTAAAACAAGCGATAAGGCAAGTTGTACTGATACTGTAGTTTTAGATAAATTTAGTGAATGTTCCGCTATAAAATATGCACTTATAAATGGTAGATACTCTAAAAATTTGCCAGAAATCACTAAGCCAGTTTGACCTAGTAAACCAAATAATGTGTAAAATCGCTTAGATTCATCAACCGAAGTTACGCTATTTATAAATTGCCAAAAAAGCAGTGAAAATACTGTGCTAGGCCAAAGTTCAGCAATAATGTAAAATAGTGAAAAGCTCCAGTTGCTAAGTAAAAATATAAACCATTTAAAGTGAGGATATTGTGCAGCTAGCTGTTGAGAATACTCATGGCTTAAATGTATTTGCTCATGGTTCGGAAAAAGGTAAAAGGCAAAAATTGCAAAAAATATAAGAAAAACTGATACGATAAGATAAAATATTTGCTCAGCCTTAAAAATATTGATCAATTTAACATATATCATAGACATAAGCATTGCCGCAGGAAGTACGCCCCAGAATTTTAAGAACGTAATAGTCTCAGTTCCTATCATAGTTATAACAATACTGTCTTTTAAAGCTCTTATAAGGTTTTGATTAAAAAGAATACAAAACATTAAAGCAGTCATAGACAAAAATTTAGGAAGTTCATTTCTGGCTATAGGCCAGATCACATCTAAAAATTTATTTAATTTATTTGAAGATAAGTTTTCTACAGAAATATTGGTTTTTAGCGGGTTTTTTGAAGTCATTTATGCCTAACCTTATTTATACGCTTGGTTAGGGCCAAATCATAAAAGATAATATTTATATAGTCAATATATAAATTACCTTTAACCAACTTCGGAGCTTTAATGGTTTTTTAACTTTTGAGGTTTATATTATATTTAATTATATTATATTATTTATCATGATGAATCAAAATAATGCTAATCCATTTGTAAATGAAGAAGAAATACTCCAAGAGACGCTTAATAATTCTCATGTAACGCAAGATTCGCTAAAAAAAGACTTTGTTACAGCTTTCAAGAATACTAATAGCGCTATTGACGATTTAGCGTCTCAACAAAGCACAAAAGATTTTAATGCTTCAAGCACTATTGCAGAGTTAAACAATGTAATTAGTGGTTTATCATCGATAGTCGACATTCGAAACGGTGTTGCGCATAAGAAAGTTCAAACTAAAAATGGTGAAACCTTTACTGTACGCGATGCACGCGCTCAAAGCGATTTCCTTAAAGCACGTAGACCATCTTTTGCAAAAGATCATCCTGAAAAATGCCCAGAAGCTTGGATTGAGAACATGGCTGGAATTGCAAGAGGCGCAGTAAAACTTGGTGATATAACAGATGAAAAAGGCAGTAATGAATATAATAAGGGAGTAATAAAGTTACTCAAAAAATATAAAGACGAAATACATAATTTAAGTGCAAATAATAGTCCTGAAGATTTAGAAAAAGCATATTTAAAAACTATAAATTCTTTTAGAAATGAAATGGTTGAATTTGTAAAGCAACAAAATTTTTCTATAGAAGGAAATAAATTCAAAGATAATAAAGATATAGCTCAAGCATTAAATAATACAAGAAATTTTGCTAATCTTGAAGATGAACATCATCCGATAATTTCTATATCAGATAAATTTGATATAGATGGTCAAAAGACTAGTGTAGTTACCCTTGCTAGGCCTATCAGCTCACCTACAGATGATTTAAAAAAATGCTATGAATTAAATAATCCAGAAAATAAATGGGTAAACGAATTAAATCCTGTTAATAGAAAACTTGTAGAAAGTTATAAAGATAAAATATTAGATGGAAAACATATAATTTCTAGCCAACTAAGTTTTATTCCAGGGGTTCGTAACTCTTATTTAGAATATAGAGGAACAGTTGACAATAATGGCAATTTAGAAAAAAGCAGCCTTACAGCGGAAGCAAGAGTTGGCACTGTAGCAGCTTATGAAACAAAAGATTCTCAGGAAAGAGTTAGACTTACAAAGATCAATCTCTTGCAATTAGAACATAATTTATTGGAGAAAGGTGCAGGTCAAGTTCACCTCTCATTATTAAACCAAGTTGGAGAGATGGCTGAAAACCCCTTAAGTAGGAAAAAAGGTATACCAGCTTTAGTAAAACTAGCTGCAGATGAAATAAATAAGCCTAGAGGACCAAACGACAAAATATTAATCAGCCAAGCGCCTGTAAACATATGGGCGGGTATCTTTAAAGCTAAAAATTTCAAATTACATGCTAAAAACTCACTTGACGCTGCAAAACAAGGTTTCACTAAACGTATTAATGTTGTTAGTTGTAAAAGTGGTAAAGATAGAACTGGTCTTGTCTGTATTAATAATCATATAAATCAAATTATTGAGCAACGAAAAGACGTTATAAAGAATCCTATAGAGGCTAAAAGAAAGATTGCTGAGAAGATTGCTGATACTAAACATGCGCAATACCTTGCTTCTTCTCATGGTGGAACTAGGGGTGTTCATGCTCTTTTAAGCGGAGGCGTGTTAGGTAATTTTAGTGGCAATCCTATTACTGATATGGGTATAGATGGAAAAGTAAGCGCTACTAAGCTTGGTAAGCAAAATAAATATGCAATAGAAGAGACCAAAGAAGATCAACAAAGCATAAAAAAAACTAACAACAAAGGTTTCAAGAGCAAAATAGTAAGCTTATTAAAGCAAAAAGAGATTCGAGAAGTTGCTAAGCAAATTGCAAAACCAATTGATCATTTTGCTGAGAAACAACCTGAGGTACCTACTGTGACTATAAAAAATACCCCTCAACCTCAGATAAGCGAACATCGAAAGAAAAACCCTAACGTAATACCTAAAATTATTAAGCCCACCCCACAGATAGGTAGACACCGTGGTGGACCTTCCTCAACTAGATAAGGAATTAAGAATATACTCGCATTTAGAGCTCCAGTAATAAATCTCTTCTAGGTTAGTATATTCATCAATATTTTTTAAGGTTATATATTGCTCCACTCCTACTTCTTTCAATATAAGATCTGAATAAAAACGAGCTTGGAAAGCTCTAACAGCCCCGCAAGTTTGTGCATCATAATTTCCATTTACTTCAATTTTATAGCCTAATTGTTTAAGCTTTTGTTGTAGTATTTTTATTTCATGCCCTCTATCGCCAAATGAATATAATTTTTTATCTTCAATATTACTTATATCCTTATTAGGCCACATACCAAATCCATTTTCGTGTAGTCTCTGCCATGGGAAAAATATACCTGGGTCAACTTTACGATCTGGAGCTATATCGGAATGTCCAATGAAATTTTCTTGTGGAATATTATATTTATTTTTTAGATACTTACATAATTCCAATAAAGATCCTATTAAAAATTCTGAAAATGGCACCTTACCTGAATTATCAAGTTCAATACCAATTGAGCAATTATTTAACGCCTCAATATTTTTCCATAAGCTTTTACCGGCATGCCAGGCTCTCCTCTCATCATCCACTAAAGCATATATTTCTCCGTTATCCTTAATAATGTAATGACAACTAACTTTTGCCTCATCGCTACATAATCTATCTACAGCATCTTTAAATGGAATTTCAGTAAAATGTATAATAACATGAGTTATACCAACTTCATAAGGCCGATCGTCAAAGTTAGGGGATTTAATTTCTCTATTTATTGCAAGCATAACAAGCCTTTAGTAATTTCACGACAACAAATATAACCATTATATTTATTTCTCATTAAAAGCCTAATATATATTTATGAAAGAGCAAGTGATTAACTAATAAAATTCGCAATAAAACTCAAAAAAGTCTTTATCCCAGTTTAAAAATAGTCTATAAAACCTTTCTGTAATATAGAAAAATGGTATTAAAATTGGACGTCATCAGTAAAATTAATGCTGAGATTAAAAGTGATATCGTAGCATTGAACAATTTAATTTTAAAATCTATCAAAAGCGATACTGAATTAATTGAAGCAGTTAGTAACCACTTAATTAATGCTGGTGGAAAAAGAATAAGGCCAATTTTAACTATTTTATGTGCAAAACTTTGTGAATATAAGGGTACTATTCATATTAACCTTGCTGCGTCTGTTGAATTTATCCATACTGCAACCCTGTTACATGATGATGTTGTAGATGAAAGCACAGTGCGTCGCTCTCTCCCCACCGCAAATGTAATATGGGGAAGTAAAGCAAGCATATTAGTTGGAGATTTTTTATTTAGCCAAGCCTTTATTCAAATGGTTACCGGCAATTCAATTAAAGCTCTTGAAAGCTTGTCCCGCGCTGCCTCCTTCATTACTGAAGGTGAAGTAATGCAACTCTCTAGCATTCACAAAATAGAGATGGGAGAAGAAGAGTATTTTGATGTAATTAAAAGAAAAACTGCTGAACTTTTTGCAACTTCTTGTGAGATTGGCGCCATTATTTCCAATCAGCCAGATGAAATTTCAAATCTTTTAAAAGAATATGGTAAGAATCTTGGTCTTATATTCCAGTTAACTGATGATCTTTTAGACTATTTTTCTACAAAAGAGGAATTAGGTAAAAATCCTGGAGCAGATTTTAGAGAAGGCAAGGTAACTTTACCTGTAATTCATGCGTATCAGACTGGCACAGAGGAAGAGAAATCCTTTTGGGAGCGTACAATGGTTGACTTACAACAAAATTCAGACGATTTTGATAAGGCAAAAGAAATCATGAAGCGTCTTAATGTTGAAGCAGAAACTTTTGCAAAAATTGAAGCCCTCAAAAAACATACACTTGCAATAATTGCAAAACTTCCTTTTAATAATATTTATCTTGGCTTTTTAAAAGACTTAATAGATTTTATAACTCTTAGAAAAAAATAATTTAATCTTTATCCACAAGAAACACCTTAATTTACCAAAAATCGTAAGTGGCAGCCTCAATCTTACAATATGCCGAAGTATAAAGTGTACGCCAAAGTAACCTCGTGGTCTCTATAAAGGCTTAAGCACCAAAGTAAGTAAAAGAACACAATAGAGAAGATATGATAGTTTTACAAGATACTTAATTAAATTATTAACGGGTAAATAATATATCAGCAAAAAGGCTTCAGACAAAATTGCAGCATAATTTTGCTAACACTATCCGTTAATGCTAAAAAACAAGGGGGAGGCAACTAAAAACTTTTCTTTAGCACGCTGAAATAGTGTGATAGGTAAAGTTAATTTACGCTAAAATTTACTGTATTTAAGATTTTGATAAAGAATTGACAATTAAGGCTTGTTTAATATTATTAGGGTTAAATAAAATAATAATAAATATAAAGATAAAAATATGCCTGATAAGACAACACTTAATATTACTAGTAAAGACTCATTTGCACAAAGATTAATTCAAGCAATTGAAGAGCATGATTTAGATCATATAAAAAAATTGGTAGAAAATGATCAAGAGGTGATGGAACGTCATTTTGAGATATATTTTGTAAAAGGTGAATACTCCGCATCATATACAATATTACATCTCTTAAGCCTAGCAAATTATACGCAAGCA
>JAJFBM010000039.1 GCA_020697135.1 Rickettsiaceae bacterium | reverse complement strand
CTTTAACATCTATAAGAAAATCACTTATATCCTCTTCAGCCATAATTTCAACATGACTGCTTAAAAAATCCTCAATTTGCCCTACTCTTGTTTTATTAGTAAATAAATAAGATTTCTGCAAGCCTACAACCAAATAACCATGCACAAATGGCACATACATCACATCTTCACCTCTAATATTGAGAGCCCAACAAAGGGAATCAGAAGTTGTAATCAAGCAATATTCAGCCTTTTTTTCTTGAAGCTTTGCTTGAATTTTACTAAGCTTTTCTTGGAAAGACATACCTGCAATTTCTTCTGGATAAATATATGCTGGCCTCTTAGGTTTTGCAGGTTGATCAACCCAGATGGCATCAATTAGGTTATCATCAACTGCTTGCAACTTGAAATCTTTAAATAATCTCAGCTGAGAGGCGGTAAATAATTTTGGATCATAACCAAGAAGTTGGCCAGCTTCTATCCCATATTCCCGCCAATCTACAGAGTAGAGTTTTGTAATATCAACTATGTCGAATTCCTTTAAATCCAGCTCATGTTCAGCTTGAGTTAAATAACGCCCATCAGTTAGCAGTACAGCCTTTTTCTTAAATATTATTGCAATACCATTTGAACCTGAAAAATTTGTTATGTATTGTAAGCGCTTAGCATATGGGGCAGTATATTCACCTTGATACTCATCGGTAGATGGCACAATATATCCATCAATATTATTTTCTTCTAATTTTGCTCTAAGTCTCTTTAACTTCTCTTCTATCATACATCCTCTACCATTTTCATCCATTCATCCTCACTTACTACCTCAACACCAAGCTCTTTTGCTTTTTTAAGTTTACTGCCAGCAGCCTCGCCTGCAACAACAATATCTGTATTTGCTGTGACTGTACCTGTTACTTTTGCCCCTAATTGTTCAGCTTTCACCTTTGCTTCTGATCGTGATACTGTAGTTAAAGTGCCTGTAAAAACTATTATTTTACCAGCAATTTTGGAGTCAAATTTCCTGTTATCTTTATAATCATCAACAGTTAGTATCGCAAGGAGCTTTTCTATAGTTCTAATATTTTCTGGTGTTGAGAAAAAATCCATTAATGATACTATCATTTTCTCACCAATTCCATCAATATTATCAAGCCTTGCTTTAATATCAACATCTCCTTGGGCAAGCTTTTGCATATTCTCAAAAAAACCTTGGACATTATGAAACTCCTGTGCAAGGAGTTTAGCGTTATTCTCACCTATATGCCTTATTCCAAGCGCATAAATGAACTTTGGTAAAGTTACAATTTTAGCCTTTTCAATTGAGTCGAATAAATTCTCAACTGACTTTTTACCCCATCCTTCCATAAATTCTAATTTAGCTATGGACTGTTCGTTTTTATCTTTTATGGAGAAAATATCAACCGGATTCGCAATGTAACCCTTCTCAATAAAAAATAATATTTGCTTCTTGCCAAGACCATCAATATTAAGCGCATCTTTTGCTACGAAATGGCACAAATGTTCATAGGCTTGCGCTGGACAGTTTAAACCATTATCGCAACGTATAACAGCATCTTCAGGATGGAAGTGAACATGGCTTCCGCATGATGGGCAAGTTGTTGGAAATTCAAATTTAGGCAATTCAGATTTACGAGCTTCAATATCAACCTTAGTGATTTGTGGAATCACATCGCCTGCTCTTTGCAAGTAAACAAGGTCCCCTACCCTAATATCTTTACGCTCAACCTCTAAATGGTTATGAAGAGTTGCACGTGACACCATAACACCTGCAACATTAACTGGCTCAAGCTCAGCAACTGGCGTTAATGCCCCTGTCCTTCCAACTTGCACAGTTATAGCATTAAGCCTTGTTTTAGCAATAATTGCAGGAAACTTATGAGCAATAGCAAAACGAGGACTACGTGCAACAAAACCTAAGCGATCTTGCGTTTTAAAATCATTAACCTTATAAACCACACCATCAATTTCATATGGAAGCGATTCTCTTTGCGCGAGAACTTTTTCATAATATTCAAATACTTTAGGCTTACTCTTAACGCAAGCTCTAATAGGATTCACACAAAACCCCATATTTTCTAACTTATCTAAAAGCTCAGATTGGCTGGAGGCGAAATGTTCAGATACTTCACCTACTGCATAAACAAAATATTTCAGTTTGCGAGCTGCAGTTATCGATGCATCAAGTTGACGGAGGCTTCCAGATGCAGCATTACGAGGATTAGCAAATCTCGGTTTACCTTTCTCTTCTTGTGCATGGTTTAAAGCTTCAAAATCAGCTTTAGACATGAATATTTCACCTCTGACTTCAAAAATTTCAGGAGCGTTTTGCAGAATATGTGGAAAGTTTTTTAATGTTTTGATATTAGCAGTAATCTCTTCGCCGACATAACCATCACCTCTTGTTGCACCAGTTTTAAGCTTCCCTCCCTCGTAGCGTACATTAAAAGACAGGCCGTCAATTTTTAACTCACACATAAGCTCTGGAAAGTGAGTAGTTTTTAAAAAGTTCTGTATTCGCTCAATAAAATCCTCAAACTCCTCTTCTGAAAAACAATTTGCAAGAGAAAGCATCGGCTTTGCATGCTCAATTTTGGCAAATTTTTCAGATGCTGTAGTGCCTACTTTTTGCGAAGGGCTATTTTGTAACATTAAATGTGGAAAACGCTTTTCAATTGCTGCATTTAGTGAGAAAAGAAAATCATAATCAGCATCAGAGATAAGGGGGTTATTATCAATATAATAAGCCTTATTATGCTTTTCTATCTCTTCAGCCAGATACTCAAGTAAACTTTTTGCTTCCAGCTCATTAAGGTTGGTAACGTTAATATCTTTTAGTTTTATTAGATCCGACATTACTTCTTTCCATAAAATTCTTTTATTTTATATTAGGCTGAACAGATTAAGGAAAAGAGGATTTATCAAGATATGTTTACATCGGCTCCAGCCTTTGCTCACGAGCTTCGGTGGATTTCTCACAAGGCATTGATGCGCGACTATAAAAAAGGCCCTTTCCGTCATACCGCGACTTGATCGCGGTATCCATAAAAGCCATGAAATTCAATAGCTTATTGGTTTTGATGTGGACCCCGCGGTCAAGCCTTAGGTCGTGACAAATGCGGTAAATCGTATCCACGCAACAATACCTTATCGTAGTGACGAGTGTGAGCGCATAACCTCCCCCATCTTTCTTCACCGTTATTCGTCATGGCGAGACGTTAAAGCCTCGGGAGAAGGCGGCGTGGCCATCCAGTCAAACAAATCACTATTCTATCAAGTTCCGCTTGATGGCCTGGATTCCAGCCTATAGCCGAGAATGACATCCCTTTAGGCACGCCACCCAAGCCAAAGCACACTAACCTTTATTCCTTTTACTTACCTAAACAGCTTTTTTGAAAACTCATCAACGTTTCAAGTTTATAACAAATCAGGTTGAGTTTAAAGCGAAACTTTTGAAAAAAAACTGAAAATACGAATCGGTAAATAAAAACCCCTTACGGGGCTTTTATTTAGTAACCTTCACCAATTTCACCTAGTTGATCTAGTATTTTTGAATCGAAATATTCTACAACTTTCGGTAAGTTTTGGAGAGCATCATCTGGAAGGTCTTTAATAATATCATAAAAAGGAAGATCTTTTAAATACTCATCCTTTACTCTTACAAAGCAAATATCCTTCAAAGCATCTTGTTCTAAGCTAAATGTCTGAATACCAACAGCTTCCATTTTTGGCATATCTCTATTAGCACCTATTGTTTTTAGTTCTTTAGAGATAGGCTTCTCTAAAACTATAGTTGTATGCCCACCTACACCTAAATCACTTTCACCATGAGTTGCTTCTTTAAATTTACGATGCATATAAACGTCGCCAACTTCTATATTTTCAACGTTAATATTATCAAAGCCATTAATTAAATATTGCGCCATATCTTGCTTTTCCCAATCCTTTGGCGGAGTAAAGCTCGATTTTGCATTAATGCGATATGCATAATATTGATCAGCGGTGGTTACAACATGCGAATTACCTAACATTTTACTAACCCAAGATGAACAATCTTCTGGCGCTAAAAACTTACCTTGTGGATATAAGTTCTCTTGAAATCTATGGCCCCCAAATGTATATCCACTATGCATATAGCCAAAACCTTTTATAGCATCGCTATTATAACTAAAACGGAAATTAGTATTTAATTTGAAATCATCAGGCAGTGGTGCGATATGAGTTATAGCTGAATTTATAAAATCTAAATTACTAATTTTCTTATTTGTTAAAGAAAAATAAGTAGAAAGAAGTGCTGCTGATACAAATGAAGCTTTAGAAGTTCCGTAATATGGAGCATTAGTTATATCTGTAGAAGCCCAATCTAATGAAGGTAACTCGCTTGTAACTCTATTATCATAATTAGATGGAAGCTGGCCTTGTGCAAATTTTACAACATTATCCCCTCTTTCACCAAGAAAATGCTTTGCACCTAATAAGATTTCCTTCATTTTGTTGGTTTTAACGCCAAAATGTAATTTAGATTTATCTTGATATGCTGCTATTGTCGAATTAATTTGATCTATTGCAATTAAGTCTTCATCTATATCCACTTTAACTAAATCAGCAAATTGCTCGCCGGTTATATCTTGAGCTTTTTCTTCAAAAAGCTTTTTATTTTTCTCTAATAATCTATTTTGCTCTTTCTCAATTGCCTTTTGACGCAGCCTTGCATCATAAATACCTTCTAGTACTATATTTTTAGACTTCATAATGACCTCAATTAGTTAACTTCTGAGGTCATGATAGCAATCTTATTGTATAAATACAATATATTATTAAGGAAAATTAACGCGAAATAAAGCTTAGAATATTAAGAGTCTCTTTCGTCCCCATATAATGCATCAACCCCACCCAGGATCATAAATTGTCCCATTCCTTGCTTCAGATGGCTAAGTTCATCTATAAAATAATCCTTATACTCAGCAATATTATTCTTTAAAAATTCAGCGTAATATGGAAGATTTTGACTAATTGTTTCTTTTGAATCTTGCCATAATTCATTTGCTTTACTGCAAGATGTGCTTATCCCGCTACAAATGGTTGAAATACTTTGACATAACTTAGAAGATACAGCTTGACTGCAACCATTAATATTTGTTTTTACATTATCTGCATAATATGGAACATTTTGGCTTAAAGATAATTTAGAATAAGACAAGGCTTCATTTGCTTTTATGAATGAAAATTCTATTCCACAATATGCTGATGAAAAACCTTTATACGCATTTGAAGATATACATGATTTAATTACCTTAAGACCTGCTAAACTTACATCTATCGGATGTTTTATATATTGAGTAAATAAACCTTTTTCCCAATTAGTCACTTTTTCAAAAATTTCAGCTTTTCTAAAGTTGCTTTTATCATGATCGGCAAAATTTTTAATAACATCTTTTATGATAGTGAATTTCTCAAACCAATTATGCTGTGGAGTTTCATTTGAATTTGCTTTAATATGTATCACCTTAGCAATTTGTTCATTGACTGCATTCATCCAGTTTGGCAAATGATTGAAGATTTTACAGAAATACTTCATTTTTTCTAAATCTGTATGTAAATAGCCAATTTTATTCTTTAATTCTTGTAGAAATTTTCTAACTATTGGCTTAGAACCAGGATTATCAAAACTAACAGATTTTACATCATGAAACATATTAGGATATTTATTTAGTAGATAAGCAGCGCTTAAATCGGATAATATTCCGCCAAGTGAATGACCAACAAAACAAATACTATAAGCATTTAAATCTTTTTCTTCGCTAAGGTCTTCAATTACCGAATCAATAAATTTAACTGCCCCGCGCTCAAATTGAAAAGGAACCATTTCCATAAAAACTAAAAAGTCATTAAATACGTCCTTTGCAAGGTCTTTAAACCAATGAAAAGTTTTAAATCTATAATTTCCGTGCGTTGGAAAATCATATTTTGTACCAGCATTAGCTATGATAATCTGTTTTAAACTATGATTGACCCATGCTTGTCCGTAATATCCGGTAGTATTTTTAATATGTAGCGAGTCTTTTAATGGTTCCCATTTTTTTTGTAAATCTTGGCGTAACTGCTGTAATACTTCTTCAAAATTATAATTAGAAGAAACATTATTATCTTTTTCGGCATCTACTTCATTGAATAATTTTTCTAAGCTTAAATCCCCCTCTTGTAAAGGATCATCTAGATAATCAATTGTGGTGGAAATATTATTAGATAAATCTTGTCGCAAGTTTTTTTTATAAGCAGCGTCAATAAGATCTAACATTAGCTGATAAAAAAAACTATTATACTCTAAAAACTCTGAAAAGAAAATTGCCAATATAATTTTTTTATCTTCCTGTGGAATATCAGCTATATTAGCAGCAATTTTTTCGTATAATTTTTTATTATTATGAAATTTAAAACTTGGAGTTTTTAAAATATTTAAATATATATTCTGCAAATTTGGATACTTTCTAAGAATCTCAAAATTTCTTTTCTGGTCTTCTGTAGTAGTATTTCCCAAAGTATTTAATATTTGAGAATCTGTTAGTTCTGGCATAATTCCACCCATAATGTCTTTGGGAATCGAATATTAAGACCTAAAACTCCTTATGTCAACTTAATCTTTAAATCCATTAATTAATAATAAACTACTATTGTTAAAATACATTATAATACCCTTTCATTTTTATTAACAATAGTAAATTTTATAATAAAAACTGTGGACTTATTTCAACCTCAAGCAATAATTTTAAAGTGAAATACAATAGATAATTGAGAAAGCTATATAATCCGGATAGTATAAGGATAATTTTTATAATATATTCTATTAAATTCACATATGTCACAAATCAAATTTATTGTTCTTATAATTTGTTTATTATTAAACTATAAAACTTTTGCAAGAGAAAATAATGTAAGTCATTCTTTTACTGTAACTCAATATCTTAAAGAATTAGTATTAGGTAAAAAAGCTGTCGCCCCTACTATTCCAACAGAAGAATTACAAGATTATGTCTTGTTACAAAAATCGCTAGGTAAGCCTATAAATCTCACTGAAAGATTTGGCTTCAATTTTAGAGGCGTAGATTTTGGCAATATTTACTTAAATAAAGCAAACCTTAGGAAAGCAATTTTAAGTAATGCAATCTTCGACCTAGCAGACTTGAGTAATATTGATTTATCTGATGCTTTGCTTTTTAGAGCAAGCGCAAAAGGGGCGGATTTTAATGGCGCTTTGCTTAACAGAACTAATTTACGCAATGTTGACTTTGAACTCGCTGATCTTCGCGACGCTTCTTTAATAAAAGCAGACCTTAGAGGCGCTAATTTAAATGGCGCAAATTTACGAGGAGCTAACTTAAGTGGCGCAAATTTGAGTGGCGCAAATTTAAGTGGCGCAAATTTAACAAACACCCACTTAAGTGAAGCTAATTTCACTGGGGCTAATTTAAAAGGCGCTCTTCTGGCTAAGGCTAATCTTTATAAAGCTGATTTTACTGATGCTAATATGGAAAATGGAAATCTTTATAATTCTGCTGCAATAGATGCTACATTTAAGAATACTCAAATGAGAAACGTAGATTTAAGAAGAGCCGATATTAGAGGGGCTGATTTTAGAGAGGCCCTAATTGGCGGCACAATATTTAGACGCGCTACTTTCGGTAGCTTAACAACAGATAATATTAATCAACAAGCCTTAATCGAACAACTTATAAACGAGTAAAAGGATGCTTAAGACTATTAAAATAATTATATTTTTATTATTCTCATTAAATACAATTAGCATAGTATATGCAGATAATAAAAATATGTTTATCCCCAATAATCTTAATAGCTGCAAACCTTTAAAAATATCTTATAATAATTACGAGCCTAAAGAATTTAATCCTTCTAATAATTTACTTCGTACTTTTGCTGGCATAAACCATGTAAAGGGTAAAGAAATTGTGATTAAAGGAAAATTAGTCGATAAAAACTGTATTCCTATATCAGATGCAAAAGTATATATATGGCACGTAGGGTTTGATGGCAAATATCCTTACGAGCCATTAAAAAACAAAATCAATCAAGATTTAATATCCGAAGGTGAAGAAGACGGATTTCAAGGCTCAGGAGTTTATACAACTAATAATTTAGGGGAATTTAATTTCATAACTATCTATCCTGGGCAAATTAAAAACGAAATGGCACATGTAAATATTAAAGCTGTTCATTCAGATTATGGCTCCTTACAAACAAAAATATATCTTGAACCTATCCCTCAAATAAAAGTAGAGAAGGAAAGCGAAGAATTAATGTCTTATATTGTTGTTTCTGCACTTGATAAAGAAAAAGATAATGTAGGCTGGACTGAAGAAGATATGGATCATAAATCGAATGAAAGGATTAAAAGAGCTCCGAGTAAGGTAGAGCTAAAAGCAAAAAGAGACCCTAAAAAACTTACTGTCGAAAGAGGTTTTTTAGTCGTACATCCAAATGAAAAAAATACTTACGAATTCACATTAGTCACCCCATTTCAAAATAAGTTTAGAAGATATTGATGGGTTTTTAGCTGTTATTACAAACACTAATAATTTGCAATAAAATTTAAAACATTTTGCTTAATATATTCTTACAATACAATTGACTACTACTAATTTCATGTTAGGTTATATTCATCGTTAACTTTAAATATAGGAGTATAAAATGAACGATGATAAGAATAATGGCACTATAATTCTTAGTGGTGATATTAAAAATGCTAATCCTATTAAAAATTTGAATGGTGGCATAATTAAATTTGATGGTGAACTGTTCGATGTAGTAATAGCAAGCGATGTTACTACTGCTCTTCTATCAAATATTACAATTAGTAGTAATTCAAAATCGTTACAAGCAGAAGAATGGAATACAACGTCTAAAAACACTTTAGAAACTGGTACAATAAAATTTGCAGGGGATGTTACAGTGGTTGGAACTATCGGATCTTCTGTTGCACCAATTAAATTTATTTATGACGGATCTGATAAGAGTTTTGAGTTTACAGATGTAATTAAAAGAGAACTTTTAGATATAGTGCGTGATACAGGATTGGATACACCTTCAATAACTATTGGGGATACGTATTTAGAGCAGCGTAATCAACCTTCAGGTGAAAAAGCTACTTATTTTGACGATTTCGACAATCAATAAATAGCTATTAATTTAGTTATATATAAGGCTTATGGGGCGATGTTCCCATAGGCCTTTTTATATAGGAAACCCCAAGGCCCCCCATATCAGGATGTAATATGTTTTGTACTGCGATGCAATGTGACAGGTATCTTATTATATATAGTCGTTTAAATTGGAATTTGCACAAGGAACGAGGAGCGCAGTGTAGATATATAGGCTACTTAAGCGACGAGTAACACAGCGGAAACTTCAAGTCAAATGATTATAGATGTTTTAGAGGTTGAATCAGCCCATAGTCATCCTGAACTTGTTTCAGGATCTCTCTTTTAAAATGCTAAAATAAATTTAAACCATGACCAAAATTTTAAAAAAGATGCTGAAACAAGTTCAGGATGACCGTTATAGATCTTTATGTCTAGATTCCAGCCTTTAGCAGGGAATGAAAAAAGCCCTGTTACGCCGGGGTTTGACAGCAACGGCTATTTTTATAACCATGCAATAAAGCCACCAGCGAAAGGTCTTATCAATAAGACCTTGAGTCTGGATCTCGTAGGAAGACGCGCATTCAAGTACTTTTACGTCGAACTTAGGTTAAAGAGATTGATCAACACCTGCAAGCTCAGTATCACTCATACTACTGTCATTCGTTTCAGAATAAGGCAATTCAGCTCCTTCTTTCTTATATTCTTCAACCTTAGCTTTTTTACTTGAACCCTCACCTTCTTCCATTCCATCAGTATCTAATGGTCGTTTATGACTAGCAAAGTCTTCTTTAGTAAATAAATCAGGTCTTGCTGACTCAACTTCCTTAACTATATTTTTTATACTTTCTTTAACAGTTTGGCTTAGAACTACATTAGAAACTAATTCAATAAATTTCTTAGTAATTACTGCTGGGTTTGGTTCATTTAAGCAATATTCTTTACAAGCTTTTAAATATTCAGGTCGCAAGAGTAAAAGTTCAAAATCAGAATGATATTCTGGATAAATACTATGGAACATAAGGGCTTTTTTTGTATCTAATATATTTTCTTCTTTAGACTTAAATTCTCCCATTTCAGATGGAATCTCTTTTATCATTTCCATTTGTATCAATGTATCTATTAGCTTACTATCCCATTTAAATTCTAAGCTTGCAAAATACATAAAACTTTTCCACAGTTGATCAAATTGTTCTCTACTTACATGCTCGTCATATTTTTCTTGCATGGGCAGTTGGATGCGATGAAATGAAGCATTTCCGTTAAACCAACTATAAAGCTTTTTATAGTAATCTGCATATTCATTATTGAAATTTGCTACAGCAGCATTATCATAAGCTAGGCCTAGAATATCATTAAAGATCAATCCAGAGAGATTAGGATTACTGTAAATGTGATACTTTAAATTATCATAAGTTGCCTTATCTAAAAACCCTTGATTGAAGCTTTCCTCAACACAGTAAGAAAATATACTTAAAACATCATATTTATTTGGAGTTTTATTTTTAGCGTGTAGGTCTATTAAAGCAGTAAATTCACCAGCAAATTTTGGCATCAATTTCATAAGTTTTTTACAATTATCAGCATATCGTTGTGGTTCTATATAGGTTAATAACGATTCCGACTTTCCAAAATGCACACCATTTTCAACCATCTTATTAAGTATCACAGGAAATGATTGCTTTAATCTCGAGCCTATAACTTCTTTTAAATCACTATCTATCATTGCATCGATTGTTTCTTTGAAATGCAAAATATTTCTATAAAGCTCATATACGCCATAATTTATTAAAGGCTTTTGTAGTTGTATATCTACTCTTGAGTTAATTACTTCTATAATATCTTTAGTCGTAATTTGATCAGTTGCCAAGGTTTGCATAATCTGCTCTAACTTTTGAGGATCAAATGTACCAAGAGCAATATTGTCAGATAGACTAGCTAGATCTA
>JAJFBM010000038.1 GCA_020697135.1 Rickettsiaceae bacterium | reverse complement strand
AAAATTTTCATCAAGACTACTATAATTAAAGTGTTTTAAATATATAGGGCCAGAAACTAATTCTTGATAGAACTGAATTGAATTATTTAATAAAAAATTATCCCTTTGAGCAAAATTACTTATCTGCAATTTTTCTAGCCTACAGTTAGATGAGCTAATTTGCGGCAATAGTTGATCATGCAGCCTTGAATCAGAATAATCATATAATTCTAATTCATATAAATGATTTACTGACAATTTGCTAAATAGTGATTTCTCGGCTGAAAACCCAGAAAGTGATAAATTTTTTATTTTATTATTATCACTTTTTAAATGTTTAAATAATGGATATAAGCATCCTTCTTGAGAAAGGCTACCTCTATCCCATAAGACTAAGTCATAGATATTATTTAGTTTATTTGTTAAATTTTCTATATTATTTTTTGTAAAGAAATCAAAATTATCAAAGTTATCATTTTCAAACCGTAAAAAGAGCTTTTGCACATTATCATTAAACTCTATTTTACTTAAGAAATTTTCCCATTCTTGAGATGCTTCAGAAATAACAAATGATAAAGATTTATATTGTATTTTAGTTTTTAAAATAGATTCCACCATTGCAAGCTGTGCTGTGTTTCTACAAAAATCTAACTCTAAAAAGGGTAAAATAAATCCATTATTTGATATATCCTTAAGTAACTCTGTCTCTTCAAAACTCATTCCTCTAGATATGCATATCGCAATAAAATACACATATCCTTGGCTTAGTGCTTTTAAAAGAAGCTTTATTCCAGAAGTACTTATATGATTAGTATTAATAAGTAAATTATCATAAAAAAGTTTCGCTCTTCCTGGCGCATTTTCAGGAAAGAAATCCTGCATTACGGGCGCAGCTTCTTGTTCTATTACATCATTTACATATATTTTGTTTAAATTTGGTATAATTGGACGTATGAACTCTATAATATTAGAACCTAAGGCGTAGAGTATAATTTCATCTATAACTACTCCTTGCGCTTCTAAGGTTTGATTCAAAGTTACCAGTTGCTGTTCATCGAGCTCTTCTAAAAATAATATAGAAGTATATCCTGCATTTACTGCATCTATTACATCTTGGAATAATTCTTGCCTCATCTCTAGCCTCTAATAATTTTGGCTAAAATCTTACTAAAATCTTTCTATTCAAGATATAAATAATCAATAAAAGTAAAATGATTAATGAGTTATTGTGAGTTTTTTACTTACAAGTAATATTGCTCCAATTTTTAAGTTATATTCGGTTTAATTAGAGTCAAACCTGAAAGTTCGTGGTTAAAATTATTTGTTGGTATACCATATAGATATGATAGAGAAAAAATTCTCGCACTAAGGGGGAAAAGAGAAATTTTTTATTTGGATATATTTAACTAGATTGCCATGCTCGGCTAAAGCCTCGCTCAACCTATGATGAAGGGTAGGGAGTTCGACATCTGCACCGCATGGTGACCTGCTCCTTTAAAGACACCCATACAACAAAGCATATATTTTATCAATGATAAAAATTGATATAATTCTTTATTACATATTAAATATTTATTTAAACCCTAGGTTTAGCCGAGTAACTCTTAACCTATTTATAGGTAATTCATGTTTAAATTTCTATTGCATTAAAAGTTAAGCTGTGTAAATTTATACTCGTTATAATAATAGTTAAATTAGGAGTCCTAATGATAAAAGACAATATAAATGAATTGTCTAGTGACGAGCAAAATATTTACGAAGGATGGGAGCAATCAAATTCTTTTATAGGTGGAGCAAAACCTAATTCTACCCCTTATACTATCATGATTCCGCCGCCAAATGTTACTGGCAATCTACATGTTGGCCATGCCTTAACTATGACTTTACAAGATACTTTGATACGCTGGAAAAGAATGCAAGGACATGATACTCTCTGGATGCCAGGAACAGACCATGCAGGCATTGCCACCCAAATGATGGTAGAGAGGAAATTAAGTCAAGAAGGATTAAGCCGCCATGATTTAGGGCGCGATAAATTTATAGAGCAAGTTTGGAAGTGGAAAGCAGAATCAGGCGGAAGTATTACAAAGCAACTTCGCCGCCTTGGAGCTTCACTAGATTGGAGTAGAGA
Source organism: Rickettsiaceae bacterium (assembly GCA_020697135.1). Classification (GTDB taxonomy): domain Bacteria; phylum Pseudomonadota; class Alphaproteobacteria; order Rickettsiales; family Rickettsiaceae; genus JAJFBM01. The sequence goes on along the minus strand of JAJFBM010000038.1, from coordinate 9,146 downwards.
GCGCTTTACTTTAGATGAAAAATTTTCACTTGCAGTACAACAAGCATTTGTTAAGCTATTTGACCAAGGTCTTATCTATCGTGATAAACGCTTAGTGAATTGGGATCCAAAGTTAAAATCAGCTATAAGCGACCTCGAGGTTAAAAATCAAGAAACAAAAGGTTCTCTTTGGTATATTCGCTATCCAATTCTATCTCGTAAGGATGTTTTTATTACTATTGCAACAACACGCCCTGAGACAATGCTTGGTGATGTGGCGATAGCAGTTCATCCTTCTGACTCACGCTACCAATCTCTAATTAGCCAAAAGGCTATTGTTCCACTTACAGGAAGAGCAATACCAATAATTGCTGATGAATATTCTGATCCAGAGAAAGGAACAGGCGCTGTAAAAATTACCCCAGCTCACGACTTTAATGATTTTGCTGTAGGGACAAGGCATAATTTACCTATGCCTTCAATACTTGATACTGAAGCTAAGATTATTATTGAAGAGATTCAAGCTGAATTTGTCGAAGTGCCGGGGGTGAGTAATCTAGAATTTGTTCAATCGCTTAAAGGCAAAGTTACTTCTGCAGCTAGAGAATTAATTATAGCTGAGTTACAAAATTTAGGGTTTATCGAGAAGATCGAGCCTCATATATCGCAAATTCCTTATGCTGAACGTGGTGGGGCAGTAGTTGAGCCATTACTTACAACTCAATGGTTTTGTAATGCTGCAGAACTTGCAAAACCTGCAATTAAAGCAGTAGAGAGTGGCGCGGTTAAGTTCGTACCTAAACAATGGGAAAATACGTACTTTGCATGGATGGAGAATATTCAGCCATGGTGCATTAGTCGCCAGCTTTGGTGGGGACATCGTATCCCTGCATGGTATGGGCCTGATGGGAAAGTATTTGTTGCTTGTACAGAAGAGCAAGCATTAGATATGGCAAAGAAATATTACAATAAAGACGTAAAACTTATACAAGATGAAGATGTACTTGATACTTGGTTTAGCTCAGCGCTTTGGCCATTTGCTACTCTTGGCTGGCCAGAAAATACCTCTGATCTTAAGCGTTATTACCCTACAAATGTACTTGTAACTGGTTTTGATATAATATTCTTTTGGGTGTCTCGTATGTTAATGATGGGGCTTCACTTTATGCAGGAAGTACCTTTCCATACAATATTTATTCATGGTTTGATATTAGATGAGCATGGCCAGAAAATGTCAAAAACTAAGGGAAATGTTATTGATCCTTTAGAGATAATGGATAAATATGGAGCTGATACTTTAAGATGGTCAGTTTGTGCGCTTACAGGGCCTGGCAGGAATTTAAAGCTAAGCCCAACGCAAATTGAGATTAGTCGTAGTTTTATAACAAAAATCAATAATGCTTGTACCTTCTGCCAAATAAATAATATTTTACCTAATCCAAATTTTGCTCCGAGCAAAGTTAAAACAGTATTTTGTCGTTGGTTACTTGCTGAGATGAATAAAGCAATAAGTGCAGCAACTCATGCTTTAGAGGCGTATCGTTTTGATGATTATACTGAATCATTATATCGTTTTATTTGGAATATTTTCTGTGATTGGTTTATTGAACTGTCTAAACCTGCTTTAACAGGGGAGGAGGCAACTGAAGTGCGTGAAACTGGAGCTTACGTACTTGGGGTCATTTTACGCTTACTACATCCAGTTATTCCATTTGCAACAGAGAAGAATTGGCATAAAATGGGCTTTGGTCCCCTCCATAGTCTTATCAGTGCAGAGTGGCCTTCGATTGTTGAAGTAGAAAATGAGGAAGAAGCTAGAATCGAAGTTGAATGGGTAATTCGTGTTATTACTGCAATTAGAAGTATTAGAGCTGAAATGAATGTACCGCATTCAACTAAAGTTACAGCTTATCTTTATAATGCCAGTGAAAATAATAGCAAACGAGTAAATGATTGGTCAAAATATATTCAGCAGCTTACAAAAGCCTCAGATATTGCTGCTTTAAATGAGGAAATACCTGAAGGGGCAGCGCAAGCAGTTATTGATGAAGCGACACTCGTAATTCCGCTGGCTGACTTAATTGACCCAGCTCTTGAGAGAGCACGTCTCGATAAGGAGCTAACTAAAGCTAAGACTCAACTTGAAAAACTCACTCAACAATTACAAAATAAAGATTTCTTATCTAAGGCACCAGTGAATGTAGTACAAGAAAGGCAGGAGCGGATTGATGCGTTAGTTAAAGAAGTTGCACAACTACAAGAAGCATTAGATAGGATTAAATAAATCCTATCTAATCGTCTCTTTTATTTACCGGCTAAATTCCTTTGAAAATTATAGAATGATAAAATATCATTTTTTTCAATATCTAGATTTTTGTCAGTGACTGCCCAATAATATTTGTTAAAATCACCTTCAAATAAAATTGCGGGCTGGAGATATTGCTTCTTCTCATTATCTTGTGGGAAGTTTGGATTAATCATTTTATGGTAACACATCATTTTCGGAGTATACTTCATGAAGCTTATCCAATTATGAGCTATATCGGTGTCTGAGAGCACATCTTTAACATCTCCCTCAGTGTAAATAAAAAAACCATATGTGTTAGCTTTGCTATCAAGCATTATATAGCAACCATAACTCTCAAATAAATAATATTCTACTATATTATATTTGTTGAGCTGCTCTCTGAATAGACTTTGAAACTTCGGCTCTATCAGAGCAGTGTAATCCATATTATTAGCATATATTACATCTAAAGCTGTTATTGATAACCTACTGAAATAGCATTCTGCAAGCTTATTTATTGATTCCAATAAATTAAGGAACATATTTTCGTCAGATTTTCTAACAAATTGGTCAATCTCACCTTTGTTAAAAGCATCAATAGCAAGACTCTCATCAGCATTACCAGTTAATAATATTTTTTTAATGTAAGGATCTTTAATTCGCCTCAAAACTTCTAAGCCATTCATTCCTGGCATACTATAATCAACTACTATACATGAGATTTGATTAAAGCGATTATTGTTATATATCTCTAAGGGTAATTTATATAAGTTAAGATTAATCGCTAGCTCTTGATATTCGTGGTGTAAATTATTCTCTTTTTTAACAAACTTATGTGGCCAATAATGTGGTTCATATTCATTATTGATATAGTTTAACACATCATGTGGAGAAGTGAATTTATTTATAATATAAGGTGTTTTATTAAATCTAAAAGCTAAATTTTCTAAATAATCAAGATCATCATCAAGTAGGATTAGGGTTGAAGGATGGTAACATAAAGGTAGATTCATCATATCAATAATTATATTTTGTTTATTACAGGAAGTTTTATAGTGAAAAGCGTATACTCTCCTTCAACTGATTCACAATCTATTATACCCCCAACACTATTAATAACTAAGCGGCAGAATGCAAGGCCAATACCTGTACCATGTTCTGTATTGCTATAAAACCTATCAAAGATAATAGGTAATGATTTTGCAGATATACCAGGACCAGTATCTTTAAAATATAATATATTAAAATTAGTACCTTTTTCAGCCCATATTATTATTTTGCCTTTGCCAGGCTTACTTTTTACATAATATAAAGCATTTTTTAAGAGGTTAAATATAACATGAGTAAATAATAATTCATTCGCTTTAAAGGAAAAGTCTTCTTTAAGATTTAGCTGAATTAAATTCATATCTTCGTGGGTTAAAGGATATTTGTATATTGCTTGACTTACAGCATCTTTAATTGAAAGCTTATCCAATTTTGTATTATCAATATCGCTTTTTAGTTTAATAAGAAGCATATCAATAAAAGTAAAAGCGCTCCTATTAACTTTATCTAGAGCCTTTGGTAAGTTCTCTAAGAACTCTAATTCACTTTTCTCTAGTTTTTCTGCTAGAGGCAAGTGATCTTTACTCAAATTGTAAGTTTTAAAGAGGAGTGGTAAGTAATTATTAAAATTTTGCACCATATTACTTATAGTATTTAATGGAGTTCTCATTTCATGTGCTATAGCTCCCGCTACAGCTTTCATACTATCAAATTTTTCTTGGTAAATTTTTTCTTTCTTTTCAGAGAAAAGAGAACAATAAATAAATACTGTAAGATAACTGCTAATAAATCCTTCAATATCTGCTGGTACTTGGAATTCCTTTCCCTGTAGTATGTAAATTAAGATAGCTAATGACGTACCAAGAAATGTAAGAGTTACTGTAGTTATGAAATTAGTTAAAACTATTAAAACTGCAAGAGCCATAATACCATTCAGTTGCCACTGTACAGACCCATGGTTCTCAAGGAACATGTAAGTAAAGAATAGAGGTAAGTTATATAATAAAGCTATATACCAAACATAAGGAAGAGCAGCTTTCGCTGCTTTTGGCCAGAAATTTTTAAATATTAATAACAATGATAAGAATACAGCAAAAAGTCTTAATAAAGGCTTTTCTGCAGGCACTTCAGTGATATATTTTTGGTTAAAGAATTGGAAGGCAACAAATCCTAAAGCTGTAATAATCCCGTATTGTATAAATTGTTTCTCATCCCTTAATGCATTCCGTGTAATATTACTATGTATTTTATTTAAAAATTGCATGAATAAGTATAATATCATTTTAAGTATTTTAAGCTTAAAATGATATTATACTATGTCAAGGGTTAAGAGGTTTTTCTAAGTATAGTATATAGTAATCTATGTAACCACTTTTGTATAAATGCAATATATCTTTAACCCAAGGTGCATCACTAACCTGTCTACTCCATTTATCATGTCCATAGAAAACATGATTACCAATCTTTTTAAGTTTAATTAACTTAAATCCATTGTCTATAAAAGCTTTTTCCACTTCAGAGATAGGTAACATTCGATCAACCCCTTGCTTAACAGTAGGTAATAGTTTTTTTGTCTCTTCATGACCTTCTTTACTGGTAGCAAAATGTGCAGTTAAAACTAATTTTCCACCTGGTTTTAATAGTCTCCAAGCTTCATGTGCGAATTTATCCATATGCTCAAAATATTGTGCTACTTCTACAGAATAAATTTTATCTATTGTCGCATTAGGATAAGCAAAGGAATATGCGGACCCTACTGCAAAAGATAAGTCAGGATAATTTTGTATAGCTTTTGAATGTATATGTTTAGCCCGGCTAATTTGTTCTGGGGTAACATCTATACAAAAAAGTTTTTGAGGGCGATATGTCTCCATAAGTTGAACACAACCGTTACCTCGTCCACATCCTACCTCAAGGATAGTTTCATTTTTTTTAGGATTTACAATTTTTACTATTTTCTCATAGAGATGTTTAGAAGAATTTATTCTATCCTCTGGAGTTAATATTTTATTATTATTTACGTTTTGTATAGCTTTCCAATAGCCAAAATTTATATAGCCCCCTTGAAAAGCTGGTTTACTTCCTAAATCAATTTTACCATAAGTATCTTGAATTTGCTGTAAACTAGTATCTTGAATAGCTGCTGAGTAGCTCGGATATATGTTTAAGAATAAAATTGTGTATAGTAATAAGAAGTTTTTTATAAAATTGTTTTTCATATGGTTAATGTATTTTCTTTATTAAATTTGATAAAAGCAAGCCTAAGCCTGATTTTTTACTATAATTAAATAATATAACAATAATTTTAATTTAAGTAATCTGAGTTATATTACCAAAATTATTAAAAAAAATCAACCTATTCTTTAAAAAATTTTCAATAATTTAACTTTTGCACTAAAATAAGTATAAACCATTATCTGAAAGCAATTAATAAATAACATGCAAATAATTTAGATAAGTAATAAACCTCAGCTATGGATAAGAAGATTTGAATATTATTTCTCTAAAATAGTGCTTTAATACCAAAAAATAACCTAAAAAAACTTATTTAGGGTAGACTAAACTTTGTTTTATGGAGCATTTTTCTATGAAATCTCTTGTTTTATACAAAAATTGTCTAAAATTTCTTATCCATAAATGAGGTTAATAAAGGAATAATTGAGATCATGATCAATCATAAATAAATCACTATTTGATTTAATATTTTCTGCGATTTAAGGCTTTAAATATTAAAAATCTACTAATCACTGTCCCCTAAATTGAGTTTACCTAACACGGCTGGTAGTAGGTCAGGGGAGACTTGTTCTGCAACTTGATCAATGATTTCTTTTGTTACATTTTTATATAATGAATCTTTCTCAAGTGTAAAATCAGAACCAATTTCTTTTTTCATAATATATGTAACTTCGTTTTCATAAGCTTTCAGTTTCTTAAGTATATCAATCTTGCTTGTAGCTTTTATATTCATAATATCTTTTTTCCCACTTATATAACTAATAGGCTCAAATAGTTTTTCTCTATAACAGCCTGAAGGTTTGTTGTTAAAATATAAAGGAAGTTTGCTAATCCTTAATGCTTCATATAAATCATTTTCTTTATTCTCATGACGTTCTATGAAGCTTGGGAGAACTTTGACATTTAACTCATATAAATTAAAATTTGGTTGCAATGCAATTTTTTGGATTTTTGTAATGCCTTGCTCGGTTAATTCATTTACTATAAATGAAATATGTTTTAATTGAGGTTGGTTAAGAGCAAATTGCTCGAGAAAAAAACTCAAATGATTTTCATCTAAAATTAAGCTCTTTTTATCAATTATATTATACATAGTTAAGCTAAACTTCTCAATGCGTAACTCTTGTGCGAAAATATCTTTGATTAGCTCTTTGCTCAAAAGGCTACCTGAGAAATTATGTAATATAAAGCTTAACTCTTTTATTTTACAAGTCTTATAAAGACTTGCCTGAATCAGACTTTTTATGATGCCTCCTTTATAATTTGGATCATCAGTCAATATATCAGTAAATTTATAATCATTAATAGTTAGAGTTTCAATTTGCTGATCCGGGCTTGTAAGTAATTCTTTAAGATCTGTTGCAAGCGGTAAATATGTAGTGAAATTCGAAAGGATTAAATTTTCTATGTAAGGAAATTCTCCATTTTTAGAATAGTTTTTAATACCATTGAAGGTATATTGTAAGCCTACACTCTTAAAAGAATTTATATTAGTAGTTGTTAATTGTAGCTCAAGTTGGCTAATTGCAGAACTATATTTAAACTTTCTGAATACTGCAGGGATAATTTGTGTAATAGGGGATGCAAAGTCAGAATTTATAGTGAATTTCTTAAAATATTTCCCTATATTTGGATTTTTAACCTTGGGATCATTATCTTTTAAAGTGCCTATGAATGATAGTGATTCATCAAAGTTGTCTACTGCAGTATCAAAATTTTTCTGTGTCGTGATTTGTACTTTTCCATTCCCTATTTCTTGTTTGCCAAATATATCATATAGGCTTAGAGCTTTTATAGGTTGATTTCTTGCTGGTGAATGGAGAGTATTTAATAAGGACAGTTCAGCTCGGTCAAGTGAGAGAAATACAGTATCTGGTTCAAGTCGATTTGCCACTTCGCATAATTTATTATGGGTTAAGTCTTTAAGCGATAAATCCTTGCTGCCAATCATCAAATTCTGTATTTGACATATGCCGCGGCTAGATGCTTCAAGCATTAAATATTTGCCGTCCATGGTAAAAGCATTTAAATCTAATATTGGAATCTCTCCTTTATTTGCATTTTCATGATTTATGTAATTAAAATTAGTCATATATCCTAACTCATTATATTCTTTTATTTTTGCCTTAATGGCAGATACATTATTATTAGGGGCAATTGCTCTTAAATCAGATTTTATAGCGTTACAAAAATCCTTTGCAGCTTCAAAATTAATATTCTTATTTATATTAAAAAACTGTATGTTTTTTACTGATGCAGAGTGGAGTTTTAGAAAACTTTGAATATTTTTACCAATTGTAAAAAGGATGATTTCTTCAAAAACTTGTGAAGGCATATCTTTTAATTGTTGATATTGTAGATCTGATAGCTCATCCCAAAATAATATTGATTTGCTTTGTGCTTTAATAATAAACTTAATTAACTCAAAATCTTCAATTCTCATTTTTCCTCTCTAGAAATTAATTATAGATATAATAGTAATTGCTTTAAGAAACTAAGTGAAGTTAAAGGGTAGAAAAAAATGTAAGTTTTTAAGTTGAGTGTTATAGAGAAATGAGATATGAGTAAAGTAAATCTTTGGTACTAATCTTACTCATAGCAATATATATTAATTTAAAAATTTCTTAGAATTGCGTAGATCAATTAACATAGGACTAAACTAATTTGGTTGCAGATGATCTAAAATGTAATCTAGAAACTATCAATGAAATTTACCATCGAAAAAGATTTACCTAGATTTAGGAGCTTTTAATTTGCAAAAGCTCCTTGAAAGTTTCAAACTATTTATTTAATTTTTTTACAGTACATATTGAAAGATGCCTATTACCTTTCGATCTCAAATTGTGCGTTACTCGTTATTTTTGAAGTTTCATTTGAAGATTTTATAAAATTTACGTCTAAAAAATATCTAGATTTTTTATATGTCTATTGACATTAATTAATAACTTCTTTATACTTCTTGTTATAAAATTAACCCAAAAGTGATATATGCAGATAATTAAGCAAGATCTCTTAGATGATTACAAAGAAGGTCTTTTAACTGAAAAATTTACAACAAAACTATTCTACATTTATTCAGTTTTAGCTAATGATAAAATAGCATTTCAGTTAATTGCAAAAAACAAGAAATTTAATGATCTTATAAGCATCCCAGAGCTTATGATTATATTAGACAGATTATGTGTTAATGACGAAAGCCTAAATATCATCAAAATGTTATTTAATGATAATCAATTTAATATTAAAGCAATTAATAGCTTCCCATTATCAGCTTTGAACCTGTTATTTTCAAAAGCAGCTAATAACGGGTGTAACAAGATTGTTGAGTACTTTAAAAGCCTTGGGCTTAAACCTAATATAACTTTGAAAACTCAGGAATGGGGAGAGATAAGATGTAAGATAGATACTGGCATTCCTTTGAACGTTACAAAAGATAATTCAGGGTATAAAGGAATTGCAAATCTATGTAAAGCTATTTTTATCGAAGGAAATAAAAAAGGTAATTTTTTCTCTGAATCTATAAATAACCTTAAAAAAGCTATTCAGAGCCCAGTTGGAGAGGAGGTAGGTCTAAATGATCCTAGGAAAGAATTATTGG
>JAJFBM010000037.1 GCA_020697135.1 Rickettsiaceae bacterium | reverse complement strand
CACTATGGTTGAGGAGATTAAATCCTCTCAGACGGATATAGCTGAAATTATGGAGGGGCATTCTGTAGCAGAGTCACCCGACTCTAGCTGTGATGCAGACCAAAGTCATAGCTTAGACAGGCAAGAGCCGCACGTGGATGAAATGGGTCAGGATTCAGGGTATTTTGTATAATTGCAATTAATTATATATTTGTTGCTGACTATATAATTTTGATTACAAGGACAAGACCGAGGAGGATATTTAAATATAACTAAAAAATTTTTTATCAACTTGCCTCTTTAAATTCATCTTGTCCAAGTATATTAATTGTATTATCTTCTAGTGTATTAACAATAAACATCCCATCTGCACTGATTGCAAAATCCACTGAGTTATCAGTAGTTTTATCAACTTTATCAACCATTCTACGTGTCACTACTTGTACACCACCGCTTGAATTAGCATTTGTAACGATTGCGGTGAATTCTGCATCTCTTCTTTTGAAGCCAATTGTAGTTTGATTTGTCTCAATCTGATTGCTTGTTTCAGATAGTGTTTGAAATAATTCTCCAAATGGCATAGTTCCTCCTTAAAATTTTAACATAACAATTACCATGGTAGCATTCTTCTTAGAGTCTGATCCTTCTTATAAAAGTGATGGAATAGTGAAGCTAATATATGTAGCGCTATAAAACCTACGAAAATTAGCGAAGCGTTAATATGAAATTTATAAGCAGAACCGGCAACAAGAGCATTTTTTTCACTAAAACCTGGGATAATAAATAAGCCAAAAAAATCTATATTACGACCCCCAACAATAGACATAATAAATCCACTTAAAGGCATTCCAACCATTAAGATATATAATATTAAATGACCTGACTTAGCCAAGAAATTTACTAGTTTATTATTTTTATCAAGCGAGGTTGGATTGATATTAATCATGCGCCAAATAATCCTTAACGCAATTAAAAATAAAAGCAATACACCAAAAGCCTTGTGGATGCCATAAACAGTCCATTTAGCATCACCCTTCTCCATGCCAGTCATAATAAATCCAACAGCAAGCACAACTATATAAGATACTCCTAAAATCCAATGAAACCCTTTACTTACAATACCATAACTATCTTCAGTGTTTTTCCACATATTATTCTCTTCCTCTATAAATATTAATAAAAATCATCCAGCAACAAAACTCTCTGGCTCGATATACTCATTATCCAACTTAAATTTGAGCGTTACTGTTGTGCCTTGTCCTAAAGTACTTTTTATATCAAATTCACCTTGCATTAGCTCAATTAATTTCTTTGTTAATGGTAACCCAAGCCCTGTTCCTTCATATTTTCGGCTTAACTTATTATCGACTTGGCCAAAGCTTGAAAGCGCTTTTGGTATATCTTTTTCAGCAATACCAATACCTGTATCAATAACCTTGATATATACAAATTCATTAAATTCATCTTTAGCAATTACTAAAGTAACAGAACCACCTTCTGGAGTAAATTTTACAGCATTTGATAATAAATTAAGTAATGCTTGTTTTAAACGTTTAGGATCAGCTTTGATAATGATATGTTCTTCTGGAACTTGTTCAATAAGTTTCACTTGATTAGAATCGGCTCTAGGCTTTACAAACCTCATACTTGCAAGTGCAATTCTAGTTAAATCCACCTCAATGCGCTCTACTTTCAACTTATCAGCAGAGGCTTTAGAGAAATCAAGAATATCATTAATAACCGATAAAAGATGCTTTCCTGAATTATTTATATCATTAATATAATCTTTATATTGCAGAATACCGATTGCACCATACGCTTCTGACTGAATAATTTCGGAGAAGCCAATAATTGCATTAAGCGGTGTTCTTAGTTCATGACTGATATTAGCTAAAAATTCTGTTTTTTCAGAGCTTTCAGTCTCTGCTTTAATCTTAGCTTCTTCAAGCATCCTATTCATTTCATGCTGTCGATCAATTATCTTTTGGGCATTATGAGTATTATAAACTACAATGGCAAAGAAGATAATAAATACTGCTAAAAATATAATAAATACTCTTCTCTCCAAATAAGTTATTGTCTCCATTGCTTTTGATGTATCAGTAATTATTTCAATAATTCCTTTAACTGTTTTTTTATTACCGTCTGTTTCAACGAGAGGAATATAACTTTTTACTATTAAGCTACCTAATATAACACCAATTTTTTCCACTTGTGCTCTAGGTAAAAGTTGATTGGTTGGCTCACCAAAATAAGCATTCTCTAAAGCTTTTGTGCCATCCATATGATTATTGAGAAATACTTGATCAAGAGAAATTGATAATGATTTATATAAAGATCCATATATACCATTATCTTCGTCATCTAATTTTAAGGAATTGGTTGAGAGAAATACATTTCCACCCTCGTCATAAAAATTGACCTTAATAAAATCTAGACTATCAAAAAAATCAATAGAAGCTTTAGCAAAATTTATAAATTCCGGAGTAGTAACTAATTCCTCATATTTCATAGTGGATATTTTTGTAACTACATGCGGATGTCTTCCCCATATAATATCCTTATAAACACTTGCAAGCTTTGAATTGCTATCGGTGATACTGCTAAGTAAAATACGCTCAATCATGAAGTATCTGTAGTAAATAATACTCATCAACACAGTAATAAAAAGCGCAATAAATGAAAAACGTATTATATTCTTGTTTTGTATCATACAAAATTATTTCATTGATATAGGTTATATTTTATTCTAACAGAAAATTTTATTTTATGAGCGGTATTTTTGAAAATAGGTTTAAAAATCTTAAATTAAGTAATATAAAAGATCTAGCATTAGTGCAAACAACTGTAAGTAGCTTTTCTGGTAAAAGTTCCTTACTTAAAAACCTCCCTATAGGTACTATTATCTCGGGTAGTATATTATCTTCTAACCAAAATGGCGAGGTAATTTTTCAGTCTAAGAATGGAAGTTTTTTACTCCAAAATGCTAATTCTTTAAAAATCGGTGATAAAGTTAATTTGTTAATAGAATTATTGCAGGGAGAAGTAGTAGCAAAAATTACTTCAGTAAATAATCAAGCAAATACTCAAGAGCTTCAACCGTTAAAACAAAATTTATCGCAACATTCATCCAGATATTATAGCCATATTATGCGTAAAGAAAACTCAAAAAATCATAATCCTGAAGAAATCATCGAGATAACAGATAATATATTGCTACAAGAAGGCCTGACTTTTAAAGCAAGATTATTTCAGCTGAACTCTGATAAACTTACCAATTCTCTAGATGAAATATTGAGGAGCTTTAATAACACTGATGCCGCAACCGATTCATCTAACGATGAGCAGGATCGTGCAAGCGAAACTTTTGAAAAATATTTTGATAGGAAAATTACGCATACTCAAATAAGTATTCTTGCAGATAAACTTAAAAATTTAGTTACTAACGGAATTTTAGAAGTAAGGGTAATTAAATTCGATAAAGCTGATAGTTTGCAATCTACTTCCGCCTCAATTGTTCCTCCAGGCGTAGCCAAAGAATCGATTGACAAACCTTTACAAAGTAATAATTCTTTTGGAGTGAAGCTTGAGAATGACAAAATAATAATTACTGCAAAACTTAATAATCAAAATGGCAAAATTAATATTGCAACTGATTTTGGTGTGCTTGAGCCAATTCTCGAGCCTAAAGTAAATCTAATTAGCGTGCCAAGTGATGAGATAATTAAATTAGAGATAATTGATATTTCTGAGGTTGAAAATATAGGTCCTACCCCTTCATCTAATGATAATATTATCAAATTTTTAAAACCAAATTTCCGTTGGGAAACATTTGAGAAATTTTTAAATTTGTCTCCCTCAAACTCTTCAGATATAAATAACGATGTAAGTAACTCGCTTCTTCCCAAGCTTGACAAAGCATTCCTTACTAAAATAATAGATTTTGAAGATGCATTTAAGAGTGAATCTATTATAGATTTTCTTAATGAGAAAATTAATTCCCTACATTTAGACTTATTAAATGAATCAGACTCTCTTAAGGCCTTCCAAGAAGATATTGATAATTTAAAACTCTTAAACAAACAATTACTAGATAATTCTCCTAATGCCTGGCAAATGATGACTTTACCACTTATCCACGAGCAAAAATTAGATTATATAAAATATTTCGTAAGACATAACGACAAGGACCTAACTAATATGAGATTTGTGGTAGAATTTGCAACACCAAGTACAGGCAACCTTCAGTTAGATGGTTTAATACGCTTACAAAGCTTTGCTTCTAAAAAAGTTGAAAATTTTAATTTAATTATAAGATCGTCAAATAAGCTGAGCGAAGAACTTAAGGTAGGAATTACTGAAATATTCGATACAAGTCTAAATTTATATAATATGAAAGGATATATTAAATTTGAAGAATCTAGCCATTTTCTCCTAAACCCTTCGCAAGATATAGTAAGCCAATTACTAACAATGGATAGAAATTATAAAATATAAAAGGGGTCCCATATTTAATATAGGATCCCTTCATTCTATTACTATACGTTTCTATCAAGAGTATCAAGTAACTCTTTAGCTACTGAAATTACTTTCGCATTTGCTTGATAGCTTTTTTGCGCTACAATTAGTTTTGTAAGTTCTTCAGAAAGTTCAGCATTTGATTTCTCTAAAGCTTCTGGTGCAATTTCACCGACCCCACCAGTGCCTGCTTGCCTTAAGTTAAAGCTTCCTGATAGGTTAGTCTCAGCGTAAGTATTACCAGTACTTTCCATTAAACCATTATAATTGGTAAATTGTGCTATTGGTAACCTAAATACTTTTTTTGTTCCACCATTACTAAATGATGCTATTAGATTACCTTCCTTATCAACATTAATACCTCTTAAAAGACCTGGCTGCACACCATTTTGATCTAAGAACCTTTGGTCAAATGGAGAAGCTACTTGGCGCATACCATCTTGTTTACCGAACACAGTTGCTCCTTCAGTTCCTCTTGGTACACCTGATGTTCCCCAATCAAATTTTATACTACTATCAAGTGCTTCATTTTTCCACACAATATCAATAGGATTAACTAGTGTGGTGCTTACACTTGCAAGCGATCCATCACCATTAAATTGAATTGTTCCAGAAGCAATTTGCCCATCAGTTCTCGAGGTTTCAATATCAACCGAACCATCATCTGCTTTTGCTGCATATATTTCTGCTGCCCATGTATTATAATCTAGTTTTGCAAACGCTACCCTAAAATTATGTTGCACACCTAATGAATCATAAATTGTTAGTGGACGAACATATACGCTGTCATCTGTTAAAGTGCCTTCAGAAAGATTTTGCCCTGCAGTACCACCATCTGAATTATAAGAAGGTCCAAAATCAAAATCTAGTTCACTTAGATTTAACTCTTTAAATAATCTTGAATATTCATTTACAGAGATACCTAGTAAATCTCCACTATTGACGAAGCCTGTTGTATCGGCATTATTATCAATACTATATTCAAAATAATCACCATTAGCATCTGTGCCAGTTGTTTGGATTATATAACTTGACTCATTATCGAAAGAGACGTTATTTGCTTCAATCGGAGGAGTTCCAGGCACGTTTTTAAACGTGAATATTTCATTGGCTGAAAGCCCATGATTTGGCATATAGACTCTAACGGTACTACTACTTGCTGTAGTATAAACAGGGGTAGTATCTAAAGCAGTTGGAGTTCCGATACCAACTTTTTGATAAGTTAAAGCATGACCAAGCGCAACAGGACCGCCGGCAACGTTAACTGCTGATGGTGTTAAAGTAAAGCTAGTTGCAGCAACAACAGAATCTACAGTATAGTAACCATCTGGCAGATCCGCATCCACGCCGGCTGCAGCGCTATTATAACCAGAAATATAGATTACATCTCCTGCAACTAATGTGTGAGTTGCGTCAGCTATAGTTAGAGTATCAGGACCAATAGTTCCGGTTACGTTAGGGTTTGCAAGATTGACTGCAGAATAAGATCTTCCTGGAGCTCTAACCCAGGTAAACTCGCTGCTTGACGCTGCACCAATACCTGTTGCGGAAGTTGAAGAGCATATTGTAAAAGTGTTAGCTGTTGGAGCATCAGTCACCATATAAAGACCATCGCCTACTGTTGCACCATTAGTACCTGTAAAACCTTCAATCCTGACAAAATCTCCTGCCACAAGTCCATGAGCTGCTGAAGTAATTGTAACTACTCTTTCATTCTGTGTCGTAGCATTAGTAACAGCTGTACTTGCAGCAGCAACAGTATTTTTAACTGAAATACCATGAACTTTCATCAGACCAGTAGGAAGTTCTGTATAAAAATCAACGCCACCAGTTGCGCTTGCTGTTGCTGCAAGCCCTTCTGTTTTATTCATTACTTCTTTAAGACCATTGATGGTAGAAAATCTATTATCTTCAGCATCAATATCTGTTAATCCTAAATCCGCCACAAAACTTCCAGATAATTCGGTAAAAGTAATTGCGTCAACACCTGTTACAGTTCCGATATGTAATCTACTATCAGAGATTTTAGCTTTCAAGCCTGGCTTTGCATTTATTGCTTCAGCCAAAGTTTCAAGAGTAGTAAATTCACCTCTCGCTGCATTTGGTGCGCCGGTATCTTTGTATTTAAAGGTAGCATAATCATCGCCAAAATTAATCCTGAAACTATCTCCAGAACCCGCGCTTGAGAACTTCATTGTCGAAATTGTAGCACCTAGAATACCGCCAGTAATAGCATTTGATATTGCAATTCCACCATATTTAAATTGCACTTCTGTACCAGGAGGAGTAGTTTTTATCGCTAGTACATCGCCAATTTGGATTCGACCGGAGCCTGAAACGTCACTCGGAACAATGAGCTCGTCACCTGTAACACCATCATTATTTGATGCCGATCCTCGTGGAAAACTTAAAATTTCACCTGCACCTTTAATAAATCTTGCTTCAGCATTCAATGTTATTCCTACATTTACAACTGTAGTACCAACAGCTGCACCACTAATAGATTTAAAGTTTACCGGTACAAGAGAAGTTAATAAAGCACTTGAAGTAGTATCAAGGTTACCTGGCTCACCTGGTAATCTTTCTTCATTATCAAGCTGCCAAGCCATAAGTATTTGACCTGCTGCATTAACAAAGTTACCTTTCTCATCTTGCCTGAATGAACCTGAACGAGTATAGCCAAAAACACCATCATCACCGGCTGAAGAGTTTACTACAAACATTCCTGCGCCGTTAATTGCCATATCTGTAGGATTACCAGTTGCTTGAGTCACCCCTACCTTATCTACCATTCTACGTGTCGTTACTTGCACACCGCCACTTGAATAAGCAGTTGTTGAGCTTGCATTTGTAACAATGGTTGTAAAGTCAGCATCTCTTCTCTTATAGCCAACTGTAGTATTATTCGCTACGTTATCTGATATCATTGAAATAGCATTACTTTGACTACTAACACCAGAAAGAGCAGAGAACAATGCACCAAAAACCATAAATACCTCATTTAAATTTATTCAATTGGTTATATGCATAAACTGTGCCAAATATTATTATCCTTCCTTAAAATAACGTTATAATGAACTTTCCAGGGATAAGGATCGAGAGTGTTTTGAATAATGTTACTAAAATAATAGTAAAAAATAATTGATATCCTTTTAATATAATCCTATACTTTATTAAAAGTGATAGATATATGTTACTTGTAAAAGCTCATTAGAAGCTTTTTAAACATATATTTATCGTTTATTTTTTAAACAAAATCATTTAATTAGGGAGGATGAAATGGTTACATTAGTTGGGCTACAAACAAGTTTTGCAAGTGCAGTATTAGATTTAATTGAACTTGAATATGATGCTAAGGAAGCATATGAAGCTGCTATTAATAGACTTCAGAATCAAGAATATATAGCAAAGCTTAATGAGTTTTTAGCCGATCATGAAAGACATATTAAAGAACTGACAAGCCTAGCTGCAACACATGCACAGCAAGCCCCTACTGGCCCTAGCGGCAAACAATGGCTAACAAAAGGCAAAGTATTATTAGCCAATCTTATAAGCGATGAAGCTATTCTTCGCGCCATGAGAAGCAATGAGATCGATACAAATGCTGCATATGATCGCATGTCTGATTATGATGATATTTGGCCAGATGCAAAAGAATTTGTAACTCGTGCTTTTGCCGATGAAAGACGTCATAAAGCTTGGTTTGATAAAACTTTAGGTCTTAATGACTAAAGCTTATAATAAGGGTGATACTGTCTCCTGGAAATGGGGACAGGGACACCCAAAAGGTATTATTGAAGAAATTTTTTATGAGCCAGTAGTTAAAACTATTAAAGGCACTGAAGTTAAGCGCAACGCAAGCAAAGATAATCCAGCTTATCTATTAAAAGAAGATAATGGCGATATTGTCTTGAAACTTCATTCAGAGCTATCCTAATAAACCATTATTAATTCTGCTCTTTTCGCCTCAATCAAATAACTCTGATAGATTGAATGTTCATGACAAAAAGAAAGTTTTAATAATTTTTTTAGGTTTTGCTGAATTAGTTTTGGTGTAACTACATGGTATAAAATGGTATAAAAATGACCTTTATGTCATAATGTAGTTTGACCGCGGCATCTAAAAACTATAAATTTCAACAACTTATGGAATATAATCTGGATCCCGCGGCCAAGCCGCATGGCGACAAATGCTCAAAAAATCCTATTTAAACAATAAAGCCACAAGTTTAAGGCATTTTTTTAGTTATTATAACCAGTTCAGGATGTCTAAGTATCTCTCTAGCTACATTTATGTCAAATTATTAAGTAATTCACCAAGTGTCTCTAAATTATGCATTAGGGAGTCCAAATAACTAAGGGTTTCGGTTGAACAAAGTAAAGATTTTGTTTTATATAATATTGAATCCTTTCTAAATCACCATCACGTGCAGCTTTAATAAAATCATGCATAGGGTTTTCTCATGAAATTTCGTTAAAATAAGTATATATAAAAAAACTAATATATATATTTATTTATATGAAATAAAGAGTAAATATTCTTAATTAATTATAAATTTCAGACTAAATCTCAAATTGTTCATATATAAGAGATATTTACAAATAAGTATTTTCTAAAGAAAAATGCCTATCTGAATCCTTGTGAGCTTATCCTCTAGTGCTCATAAGCGAATATAAGTCGACGTGGCAATGTCAAAACAGATCGCCACGAAAAGCCTTACGATATTTCTAATGATGGTGGAATTTTGCTTATTAACTTAAAATTAACTAATTTAGTTTATTATTTTAAGTAATATTACTAAACAGGTATTACATGTTTCAATTTAATAAAATACAACCCTACGATTATAATCCACTTTATTATATAGTAGAATCAACTAGGTTTCAGCTATCACCTATGAGGCATGCTATCAAATCTTCCTTAGAAATTATGGAAAATGATTTAAACCCATTTTTTGATACACCCTTAAGCAATAGTATTCATGCAGCGTTAGAAGTAACTGAGCGTATAACAAGGACATATCATAAACCTGAATTTGGCATAAAATTAGTAAATATTGAGGGTGAAAATGTAAAAATATCGCAAAAAACAGTATTAAATAAAGCTTTCTGCGATCTTTTACACTTTGAAAAGAAAGGTTACAAAAAACAACCAAAACTTTTAATAGTAGCCCCTCTTGCTGGTCACCATGCAACATTACTTCGCGGAACCGTACAAGACTGTTTACCATATTTCGATGTTTACATTACCGACTGGAGAGATGCTTCACAAGTTCCGATGTCGCAAGGTAACTTTGATATGGATGATAATATTGATTATATAATAGAATTCCTTGAACATTTAGGGCCAAATGCCCATGTTATGGCAGTATGCCAGCCGACAGTCCCTGTCCTTGCGGCGGTTGCGATAATGTCAGATGAAAAGAACCCTAAAACCCCTAAATCAATGATTCTTATGGGTGGCCCTATTGATGCTAGAAAAAACCCTACATCTGTCAATGCCTTTGCAACGGCAAAAAGTATAGATTGGTTTAAAAATTCTGTAATTACTAGAGTGCCATTTAACTATCCTGGCTTTATGCGCCCTGTATATCCAGGCTTTTTGCAATTAACAGGATTTATAGGTATGAATCTTGAGAGGCATATAAATTCACATTTAGAATTATATAGAAATCTTGTAGATGATAATGATGAAGAAGCGCAAACTAAAATTAAATTCTACGACGAATATCTTTCAGTCATGGACCTTCCTGCTGATTTTTATCTACAAACAATTAAGGAAGTATTCCAAGAATTTTCTCTTGCAACAGGCAAATTAGTATCCAGAGACCGTAAAGTTGACTTATCAGCAATCACTAAAACTGCACTACTAGGTATTGAAGGCGAAAGAGATGATATCGCAGCAGTTGGTCAGACTAAGGCATCGTTGAAGTTATGTGACGGGATACCTGAGAGCAAAAAACATTATTATTTACAGCTAGGCGTTGGCCATTATGGCGTATTTAGTGGTTCAAAATTCAGGGAATATATAGTTAAAGAAATAAAGAAGTTCGTTTATAAATACGATAAGTAAGGAAGAAGGGTTAGGCTTGTGATATTAGCCTAACCCACTTTTCTTTATAGATTATTTGAATATGAATAATCATAAATAGAATCATCTAAGCCTAACAGAGAATTATTATTACTATCTGAGCCTAATAGAGAATTATTATTACTATCTGAGCCTAATAGAGAATTATTATTACTATCTGAGCCTAATAGAGAATTATTATCAACTGTAAAATTTATATGGTTATTTATTTGAAGCAAAGAGTTTATAATGTTAATAGAACTATTTGAACCTTGCATCGTAGAGTGATTAATATTCTGATCTATAATATCCATTGGCTCAGTAGTATTACTCATTATCTCATTGTTATTTTGCGCTTGAGCACTTAATATTAGTTGGACGTCATTTAAATACATTTGATTCAATAAATTATAATGGCCACTATTAAGCTCTTGCCAGACTTTATTTTCTGGTAAAGCAGTTACCTCGCTTGCAACTATATCTAATTCTTGAGATAATTCAGGTAAGTTTTCTTCTTGTCTCAATTGTTCATATTGAGTCTGTAATTGTCTTTTATTGGAAACTTATGAAGAGTATTTGTAAATGTTTGAAAATTTTCCTGCTCAAGCATAGTTTTAAGGAAATACGCACCATAAGCAGATTGCTTTCCTTTGCTGCCAAAAGTAGGATGGAATCCTACACCGCTAATAAGTTCTTCAATTTGCGCAGTTATCATTGTTTCTACCGTTTCTCTGACATCAGAGGTAAGCTTCATTTCAAAATCTTGTTCTGTATAATTTTTAGTCATAATATACCTTCTTTATATTTAATAACTTTAGTTAACGTGTAAATTTCTATTAACTTTATGTAATATAATGTATTTTAACTATTTGTCAAATATATTTTAACTGAATTTATTAATGTAATTTTAGTTTTTCACAAAGCCTAGACTATAATTTGAGATAAAATTCTAAGCTAATATTAGAATTATTGATAACTCAAAGGAGTATTTAAATAAATAGGCGAAGAAATTCGTTTATAAATATGTTAAATAAGGAAGAAGGGTTTGGATTTGAAGAATTACCCAATTTGGCTAATTCTTCAAAGAGTGTCAAAGTAGACTTATGCAGGAAGTCTAATATTCTATAGGGTCGTAACATGAGTTTACACCTAAAATTTCTTCAAAGTCTTGAGGGCCATCAAATAACAAAGGGGAATTAACTGCAGTTGGAATATCTTCAGCATCATTATTATTGCTAATGGTTTCAAATGAAACATCCTTTTTTTCTGCTTCTAAGTTTATTTCATGTACCTGCATATATGGTGTATCTGCGCTAGGCTTATTATCTTCATTTATATGATAATATCTTACCGCTGAATTATCTAAATTTATTATATTTCTTATCATAGCTCCCTACATAATCTTATTAATTTTTAAAAACTATTGTATATTTTAATTATAAAGCAATAATGAGTAATGCTATTTTATTATTATATAATATTATTTATTAACTAAAAATTAATATATACAGGGGCATTATATAGTATTTTTTCCTAGCACTAAGGGTTTATATGAAAAATTATTAGGTTATGTTGGGGAAAGTTTAAAATAGACATCCTTAGTTTAGGAAGAGATAGAGTCATCGTGATGCCTTTAGTAGCTCAAGATGCAGAGAATTTATCGTTAAAAAAATAAAGAAGTTCGTTTATAAATACGATAAGTAAGGAAGAAGGGTTAGGCTTGTGATATTAGCCCTCCCCCATTCATATGAAATATTCCCATAATACGATTACTCAAGAGGCATAATTTCAGAATTTTCAGAGGCTATATCTCCTAAGAAATCCCTTTGCATTATTGAAGGTGCATCAAAATAAGAATTTACTGGAAAAATAGGGGTTTCTGAGGAAAATTGTGGTATTCCATTTCCTTCAATTAATGATGAATCGAAAAATTTAAGCAAGGATTCTTCGTAATAAGTTGTTTCATTAGTAGAAACTGTAAATCCTACTTTAGCTAGTGAGTCGTTGAATGCCATATTGGGAGCTACTAAATTTTTAACAGCATTTTTTAAAAAATTTGATATAGTTTCTTGATTATCAAAATTATACTTATTAAGTACACCTATATTATCCTTTAATTTAGGATCTAAATCATTAATAATAAAATCAGAAATAGTGGGCTTAATATCTAAAGCAGACGTACTAGTAATGCTCAATGGCCAATCTTCTACTTTATTTAATATAGCTTGTTCAATTTTTTGTTCTTCATTTAAACTATCTAATTCTTGCATAAATCCCTCCTTATTGACAAAAAAATTTCAAGCTAAAAAAGCTTTAAATTTTGATCAAGAATATATATATAAGTTTTAATGTCAATGATTCAAAAACTTATATATACAGAGATACGTAAAATTTATGCTTAACAAAATATTAAGTAAAAACATAATGAAATTTTTGCCAAGTATAAGCCCTTTTAAGCTATTTAATTAAAATATATTTTTAAGAAGTTAGAGTGCCTAGTATTTCAACATTATTCTCATTCGTTTGACTTTCCAAATTTATTTCATAGACAGAAGAAATGGTGGACTGGCTTGTTATTGGCTCTTTAGGTAGAGTAAGTGTGTTTAGATAATTTTGAATAAGAGGCTCTTTAGTATGGGTATCTAAATTTTTCCAAACTTCGTGATGGGAAATTTGGTTTTCACTAATATTAATCTCATGTTCTAAAGCAAATTGCTCTATCATTTTAATACCATATTCTTTTAACTCCTTTTCAAAATCATAAATTTTCTCTTCTATAAGAGCTTTATTATAATCTTTTAGTATCATTAAATGCTCTTTGAAGTCTAAAGATTGAAGCTTCAAAGGTTTAAACTGCAGCGATTTATTGCGCATCTCATGTACCATGTCGTAGATGCTAATTAATTGTATTTTTAGTCCATTATTTATTTTACAAGCATTCAAATATTCAGAAAATATAAATTGTTTATCTGATTCAAGCATTGAATGTAGAATACTAATATTACTTGTTAAAAGTGATACATGATCAGTAAAGCCAGTTTCATAATTTTTACCTAAAGCGAGATCTTCTATTGGATCAAATATCATATCTTTAACAGTTTCTCTTAAAGTTTCATTTAATTTAGAATTAAATGATTCTTGCATTGTCTGTAAAGATGTAACTTTCTTATCGAGGTTTTCATCATTTAGTATATTTGATAAATAATTAGATAATAACTCTAATATATTAGGGCTAGTAGGCTTGTTTTTCGCCTCTGAAGGGTTGGGTGCATCAGAAAAATCGAGCATATCAACCAAACTACTTCTATTCAGACGGACCATAACCCATATACTAGAAGGACTATAAATATTTTCCCTTGATTCAGACACAACATTATCCGATATCATTGATGAAGCATCACTTTGAGCTCTACGCTCAGTAAGAACAGTAAATAAATGACCGAAAACCATAAGTTTCTCATTTAAATTAAATATGTTTTGAACTCTATTAAGGAGAGCAAAAATTTATAATGCAGATATTATCATTCATGTTAATAATTTGCTTAATAAAATATGATTATTTTAATTAAATTTAATTACTTGGTGACTTTATATCCATATTCATACTTAATGAATTTTTATAACCATAAACAAACAATTTCCTTCCCTATGGCTAAATTTTTCAGTAAACTCACAGTTGAAATTTCTATTAAACCCAAAACTCAAAGGAGTAAAAATGAAAAAACTAGCAATTGTAACTGGCGGCACAAGAGGAATTGGTGCGGCAATTTCTATCGAACTTAAAAAAGCCGGCTTTGATGTTGCAGCAAGTTTCGTAGCCAACGAAGATGCAGCTAAAGAATTCGAAAAGAAAAATGGCATTAAAGTATATAAATGGGACGTTGCAGATTATGATTCCTGTATGGATACAGTCCGAGTAGTTGAGAAGGATTTTGGCAAAAGCGTATCAGTACTCGTAAATAACGCCGGCATCACTAGAGATACTATGCTGCATAAAATGAGTAAAGAAGATTGGCATGCTGTAATCTCGACCAACCTAACTTCTTGCTTTAATATGTGCCATGCGGTTATAGGTAAGATGCGTGAAAATGAATATGGAAGAATTATCAATATTAGCTCAATCAATGCACAAGCCGGACAAATGGGACAGACCAACTATTCAGCTGCAAAAGCAGGCCTTATTGGTTTTTCTAAAGCACTAGCTCGTGAAAGCGCTGCAAAAGGCATTACGGTTAATTCAATAGCACCTGGTTATATTAATACTGAGATGGTGGCAAAAGTTCCCGAAGAAGTTTTAAATAAAATAATTGCAAATATTCCGGTTAAAAGACTTGGCGAAGCAACAGAGATAGCACGCGCAGTATTGTTCCTTGCTTCCGAAGAAGCAGGCTTTATTACAGGTGAGACATTATCCATCAATGGCGGGCAAAATATGATTTAAGGGCTATACCCTTCCCTTATCCTAGGCTTAGATATAAGCCTAGACCCTTGCTTTTTCTACTATCCTAATATAATCTAGCCATAAATAAACGCTTATATAATTATGAACTTCTCTATAAACGAAATACCTGAAGCAAGGATAAAATCCATGCTCAAAACAAAAGTATGGACGCCCGAATGTCTTATATCTTTAGATCGCCTTAAATTATTGACCGTAACATATAATGATTTCGATAATAAGCCTCAACAAGGTGAGATTATTGTTCTTGATGTTGTAGCTGAAGAGGTAATTAAAATATTTAAGCAGCTTTTAGACATTAAATTCCCTATATATAAAATGCGCTTAATTGATGAATATATCGGTGATGATGAAGCTTCAATGGAGGATAATAACAGCTCATGCTTTAACTATAGAAAAATTGCTGGAAGCACCCTACTCTCTCTTCATGGGCTAGGTATGGCAATAGATATCAACCCACTTCAGAATCCTTATTTAGTGCTTGATAAAGAGAATGCTATAGTTAAAGTTTACCCTAGAGAAGGCATGAACTATATTAATAGAAATAAGGATTATATGGGTAAGGTGGAACCAATCGTTGATATATTTAAGCAATATGGCTTCCAAGCATGGGGAGGAAATTGGGGGGAGCCTATTGATTATCACCATTTTCAGGTAAATCGAGATATTGCTGAGCAAATAGCTAAATTAAATTTTGCAGAAGGTAGAAAGCTTTTCCTCACCCAAGTAAGCACTTAAAAACCCATATAATTCATAGATAGCTAAACCTTGAATGAAATAAGTTCTAATCAGCTATTATTTAGTCTTGACTTGGGGGTTAAACTATTATATAAGTTTCTCTCAATGTATATTATTTATTGATTATTAAAGCTTGGATAGTGCTATGTCAAGAGTATGTGAACTGAGCGGAGTTGGCGTTCAATCTGGACACAAAGTCTCCCACTCAGAAAGAAAAACAAAAAGAAAATTTTTACCTAACTTACAAAGAGTAACTTTATCAAGTGATGCTCTTAATGCTAACTTTAGATTTAGAGTAACTGCAAGTATGCTTAAATCTATCGAAGTTAAAGGTGGTCTTGATAACTATCTTATGAATGCGTCTGATAGTTTATTATCAAAGCATGCACAGCTGGTTAAAAAGAAAGTAAAATCTGCTTTGAGCAATCAAGCATAGTTAAGGCTTAAGGTAATATTATGAAAAAAGGGATTCATCCAACTTATAAGAAGTTGAGATTAGAAATTGGAAAAGAAGTTTTTGAAACTTTCTCTACATACCCAGGAGAGAAAATCCTTGTTGAGACAGATTTCAGAAAACACGTAGCTTGGGATAAATCAGCTAAAATGAGTGCTAATGAATCTAATAAAAGCGTTAGTGCATTTAATAAGAAATTCTCAGGCATTAGCTTCGGAATTAAGAAGTAATCTTATAAATTCTTTGCAAATTATATTCTTCGAAAATATAATTTGCATCCAACCATTATAACCTTTAATCTATTATTTTAAAGGTTATCTTTGTCGCGGGGTGGAGCAGCCAGGTAGCTCGTCAGGCTCATAACCTGAAGGTCGTAGGTTCGAATCCTGCCCCCGCAACCAACTCATCAATGGTCCATACTGGAAAGATAGGTAACAGATTATACTGGAGACATAGGTAATATTTTCGACTTTTTTGATTTTCTTAGTTTTTAATTGGTTGCTACTACTAAAGTTACTCTTTTAGTCTTTGTTTATAAGTAAAAGGTTTTTGTTCCTCTCTGCGATACTAATAATATCATACCCTTCTTGTTAATATCGTAATAAATATCATATACTCCTCTTTTACTCCCTAATGTTTGCAAGGGAAGTTGAATCGTAGGGATTGTAGTTTTCGTAAAATCAATTTTGCTAGTAGTCATATTATTTGGGTGTATCCAATGTTTCTGAGAAGCGAAATATATTAGGTCTTTCTTCACCATTATTCAAATCAAACCTTGCTATATGCCGGTTACTAGGGGAAATCTTTTTAGAATATGTATTACAACGTATATACTCTGTACCTATCTCTGTCACTATTGTACTGAAATCGTAATCATAACATTCTTTCAAGAGTTTTAAATCAGATGAAGGAAAGTTTTCTTTTAAATTTTTATTATATTCAGGCTCAAAATACCTTATTAAGCATGCTTCAGCTATACTCAGTAATTGTTCTTTGGGAATATTCGCTCTATGCGTTAATTCTTTTAATTGTTTGCATTCAACATTCTGAGAGTAATTTTTCTCCTTAGAAGCAAATATAACTTTAGCTTCTGACATCTCAATAAACATTACAAAAACTTCATTATAAGGATCATTAGTTAAAATATTCGACATTATCTCTTGTAATTTTTCATGCTTTTTCACTCTATCAAAAGCGCTGCGCCCATCCTTGATAAAAGATTTCCCTATATAAAGGACCTCAAAGTTATTTACATACTTATACTCAAACTGCTTAAACCATAAACTTGGATCTTGAGCATTTATCCCATCCATTAAATAATACAATAGCCATTCGATAGGCATCGTCCCTGTGCCTTGATTATGATTAACTCTAGAATTATTAGATTGGTTTATATGAAATAGCGGTTCACTTAAAGGATAATTATTTATTACCAAGAACTGCTGCTTGAGGCCTTCTTTTAAACTTAACTCAAACCCTATATGGAGACTGTTATTCTTAAAAAATAATGAGTCTTCTACTATCCTTAGTCTAGGTTTCTTACAAATGAAATATAGATCAGTTGAGTTAATGCTACTTCGATCTTCGGGGTGCACCCCTTCAAATATATCGTAAAGCTCATTCGCCCTTAGCCAACCCACTCTATCAGGATATAAGAATAATGCTCCTTCAAAATCAAAATCTTGTTTCTTTGTTTTCATTATATTATTTATTATCCGTTACTACTAAGTCCCTTCAAATCTTCAGCATTTTTATTTACCGTAGTATTAACTTAACATGCTGCTTCTCAAGCTATTTTAATAGTAGCAAAAAATGTACTACCATAAAAGACAAAAAACTATAGTCATAAGTAAAATATTTAAATATTATATTTGAAAAGCGGAAATTTAATATAACCAGAAATGAACCATTCTAATTATAAATTAAATACGCCCGAGATGCGTAAGCAAATGGAAGATAAAATATTTCAAAATTTTATTGCAGAACCCAAAGAGTTAGACAGTGCAATATTATATCTTGCTTCGAATCAAGCTTCACGCTACGTTACATGGACATGTTTAACTGTAGATGGCGGTGTCTCATGGGGAGGGTAATATGCGAGTTTTGTGGTTTATACTGGAAGTTTGTAAACCATTTTGGAGATATATTTTAGGTGCTACCATAGCTATTATAATAATAGATATTGATGCGAATGTTAGACCCTATTTGATTAAATTATTAGTTGATAATATATCTGGTTCTAACTCATATAATATCTGGTCATTAGCAATATTTTTCTCTATTTGTCAATTTATAATGATCTCTACATGGTCGTTTAGTGATTGGCTAAGCGCTAAATATTATACAAGATTTAGAGTATATGCGAACAATATAGTGGCTCAAAAAATAAGCCATTATTCGTATAGTTTTTTCCATAATAATATGGCAGGAAGTATTGTAGCTAAGATTAATGATATATTTAATTTGGTACCCTCAATTACTTTTACCATTATCGATCAGTTTATCCATTTCGGAATGATGACTATTATTACTTTAGCTTTGTTATCGCAAATTCATGTTTATTTTGCTATAGGTTTATTATTATGGATATGTATATTTTTATTCCTTACCTTTATTGGCATAAGGATAAATTCCCCCCTTACAAAAGATTATTCTGAATCTAGATCTATTTTATTCGGACATTTATCTGATTTTATTACAAATATATTTAATGTTAAATTATTCACTAATTCAAAATATGAATTTTCCAGAATGGATTATCAATCAGAAGTGCTTGTTTATAAAGCTCAAAGAGTTGGATATTTTTTAGCAAAATTTTATTTCTTACAAGGGATAATAGTTTCAATATATACAGTTTGTTTTTTAAGGTTTTTGATTATATTACATAATGAGGGATCGATTACACCGGGCGATTTTACCTTAGTATTTATGCTTAATTTTAGAATTTCTGATAAGCTTTTTGATTTATCTCATCGCTTACGTGATTTTACCTCTAATTGGGCAGCAGTAGATCAAGCTCTAAAAATATTTGATACCCCACTTGAAATCCAAGATAGGCCAAATGCAGCCATTCTTAAATGTGACCGTGGCCAGATCACTTTCGACAAAGTTAAATTCCATTATAAGGGTACGGATCCTCTGTTCCAGAACAAATCTGTTGAAATTGCCCCTGGGCAAAAAGTAGGGTTAGTGGGCTATTCAGGAGGTGGAAAATCTACTTTCGTCAATTTAATATTGCGGCTTTACGATGTAACAGAAGGCGCTATTCTGATTGATGATCAAGATATCCGT
>JAJFBM010000052.1 GCA_020697135.1 Rickettsiaceae bacterium | reverse complement strand
GTAGGAAATGAAATGAAGCTGGTTAACCCAGGAGAAGTTTTACATAAGGATAGGGAAGATATTGAGGAACTTAAACAATTAGAAGAAGAGCTTGGTAAATTTAATTTTGCAGCTCAATATATGCAAGAGCCTGTATCTAACTCCTCAAGTTTGCTTAAAAAAGAAGATATTACATTCTATACTGAGCTTAAAGAGCTTGAATATATTGTGCAAAGTTGGGATACAGCAATAAAAGTTAGCTCACTTGCTGATTATACTGTTTGTACTACTTGGGGTATAAAGGAAAACCGATATTATTTAATAGATATGCTAAGAGAGAAATATGAATATAGCGATTTAAAGAGAGCTGTAATAAAGCATTCTGATAAATATAATCCTAAATTTATTATCATTGAAGATAAGGCAACGGGTCAATCCTTAATCCAAGATCTAGCAATCGAGACAGAGATACATATAAAAAAATATAAACCAAGGAATGATAAAATTACAAGATTTGCAGCAACAATTCCGTTCTTCGAATCTGGTAGGATTTTACTGCCCGAAAATTCATCCTGGATGAATGTATTTTTACAAGAGTTGATGGCATTTCCAAATAGTAAAAATGATGATGTAATCGACTCATTAAGCCAGTTTGTAGATGTTATAAAAAACTATAAAAATATGGTGGCACGGATAAGAAGATTATAATAACTATAGCATATTTTCTGTTTCGCTTGACAGTCATAATCATATAGTTTAGTTTGGGTCCTAAATCTCTAAATGGTTATTATGTTATACGTAAATAAAACATCGTTACTTGCGTCATATGTTAAAAAACTAAGAAATAGTAAGTTTAGACAAATTTTTTGGCCAATCAAGTCTACAGAGCTTATTAAGTTCATCCCAATGGCCCTTTTAATGTTTACTATTTTACTCAATCAAAATATCATTAGAACTATGAAAGATAGCCTGGTTATGACTATGGTCGGGCCAGAAGTTATCAGCTTTATTAAGCTTTGGCTTGAAATGCCAGTAGGGATTTTATTCGTACTAATATATTCTAAAATGTGCAATAAAATGTCGACTGAAAAAGTTTTTAGAATTGTTGTAAGCGCATTTTTGTTTTTATTTTGGCTGTTTGTTTATGTTTTATTTCCTTATCGAGAATATTTCCATCCAGACCCTTTAGTTGTTGAGGAATATATAAAACTTTATCCTCATTTAAAATGGTTTGTTGTAATATGGGGGAAATGGAGCTTTGTTCTTTTTTATATACTTGGTGAACTTTGGCCAACTATTGTTTTTGCTCTTCTCTATTGGCAGCTTGCTAATAAAATTACTAAAACAGAAGAGGCTGGTCGTTTTTACTCATTTTTTACCTTCTTTGGTCAGTCAAACCTACTTATTTCAGGTACTTTAGTAGTTTATTTCACTAAAGGAAATCATTTTTTAATTCCGTATTTTAGCCATTTAACTGATAAAACAGAGATTCTTTTTAAATCATTTCTTGTAATTGTGCTAACATCAGGCGCGCTGACGTTGATTTTACATGCTTTTATAGAATATAAAATCATGAAGGATCCAAGATATTTTCAGCCTAGAAATAGGAGTGAAGAAACCTTAAAACTAAGTCTCTCTGATAGTATAAGAATGATTCTTTCTTCAAAATATTTAGGCTTAATATGCGTGCTTATAATTAGCTATAGCCTAACCATTAACCTAATTGAAGGAATGTGGATGTCTAAAGCTCGTGAATTACATAATAGTATTAATGAGTTTATGGCTTACCAAGGGGGAGTGTTCTTTTGGACAGGAACCTTCACTCTTATTTGTGCACTTTCTGGAAATACAATTATTAAGAAATTTGGTTGGTATGGTGCAGCAGTATTAACTCCACTTTCGACCTTCTTAATTGGTGGTCTTTTCTTCTTATTCGTGGTATTTGGTAATCAAATGAATATGATGTTTGATATGACTTTAACCACTCCTCTTGCCATTATCGTATTTATTGGCTCTCTCCAAAATATATTCATTAAAGGTACTAAATATTCTTTATTTGATACTACAAAGGAAATGGCTTATATCCCTCTTAATGATGAGCTTAAAACTAAAGGTAAAGCTGCCGTAGACGTGGTTGGGACCAAGATTGGTAAATCTTCAGGGGCGCTTCTACAATTTGCAACATTTACTATTTGGCCTGCTGCAAGCTATGGCGATATTGCTCATGTATTAATGATGTGTTTCTTAGTTATTTGTCTTGGATGGATGTGGGGTGTAAAATCTCTTGCAAAGAACTACCAAAAGTTGCTAAAATCACAACATTAACTATTAAAAAGATCCTTGAGAACTCGAAGGGATGACCAGTGGTAGCGTCCAAAAGCAAAAATAGGGGGGAGGGCGCCCCCGGCGGCTGTCATTCCGTACCAGTGAAAAGCTTTATTTATAAAGCTTTGAACGGCGGATACGGAATCCAGGAAGACATCTCGTCAAACCTTTAGGTTTGACTCTAAATTGATTAGTTTGACTGGATCCCCGCCTGCGCGGGGGTGACGATGCGGTAGAGTCCAGAAACAAAAAACATGGGGTGGTGGCGTGTTCCCAAGGGGCGTCATTCCCGCGAGAGGTAAGGGGGGCTGTTAAAAAAATCCTTAACGTCATGCTGGATTTATTTCAGCATCTTAAAAACAAGGTCCTGAGAGAATTAAATCCAGGATGACTAATGATAAATTTATAATATAAAATAATTTTAACAAAACATGAGAAGAAACATGTCTGAAATAAAACCTATCACTGTTGCATATGGCGATGGAATTGGCCCGGAAATAATGGAAGCAACGCTTTATATACTTAAAGAAGCAGGTGCGAAAGTTAGAATTGAAACTATTGAAGTTGGCGAAAAGCTTTATAAGAAAAACTACTCCTCAGGAATTGCTGAAGATACGTGGGAATCTATTGCAAGGACTGGCATATTATTTAAAGCACCTATTACAACTCCACAAGGTGGTGGCTATAAAAGCCTAAACGTTACATTGAGAAAAGCCTTGAGCCTATTTGCTAATGTCAGGCCAGGCATTGCTTATTCTCCTTTTGTAGAAACTGCTCATCCAAAGTTAGATGTTGTCGTAGTTAGGGAAAATGAAGAAGATATATATGCAGGGATTGAATATCGCCAAACCCATAATATGTATGAGTCACTCAAGCTTATCACAAGGGTAGGAAGTGAGAAAATTATTAGATATG
>JAJFBM010000036.1 GCA_020697135.1 Rickettsiaceae bacterium | reverse complement strand
GAAACTCAGCAAAAAATGATTGATCAGTATAATGCTATATTTACTAAGGATGGCGCTTTAGATGCTCTAAAGCTTGAACAAGCTTGGGCGAAGTTAGTTTATTATGCGGCACTAAAGTTTAAATGGTCGCCTGAAATAAGCTATTCATTAAACGAGCTTGCAACTTTGCAAAATACTACACCAGAAGAGAAAGTGCAAATTAAGCAATCTATATTATTCCATAGTCTTTTCTTGAAACTTTGCAAAATACTACACCAGAAGAGAAAGTGCAAATTAAGCAATCTATATTGTTCCATAGTCTTTTTCCTGAATTTAGCGATAATATTACTAAGCTTTTTGCAGACGAAAATTATTTAGAACAATTTAAGGTGGTTTGTTCATCAAGCCAAGATTTTGCTAAGCTGTTGAAGGAAGCAATTCTACCATGCTATATTAAAGCAAAGATTAACGCCATGGTTGATGAGGTTAAATCCTCTCAGACGGATATAGCTGAAATTATGGATGGGCATTCTGTAGCAGAGTCGCTTGACTCTAGCCTTGACATAGGTGAAATGTCGTCGATAGAAAAAACTGGCCTGGGTTCAGACTATTTCTCTGATTAATTAGACTCTTAGGATCTTTAGGCCCTTTAACATGTAATATATATTCAGATAAAGGCCGATTATTTGCAAAGCTTAATACCATCAAGCTCTGCTTGTTAACTATATTGCTTCAATTCAGACTAAAAGCCTCTTGCGCAATGACAGGGGAGGGGAGGATAACTGCGATGTTAAAGGAAGAAGACCGGCGATTTCCATCGTAAAACCTAGTAAATCTCGTTTAAATTTACAACCTTTAGAGCTTTAATGAATTTCGTTATACGCTCATCCGCCACAGGTCTTGCAACAAATATTATAGGTTGAGATATAACCTTATCAAGCTCAATAATATTTACAGTGCTGTCAACTAAACTTGAAGAAGTCAAACCAAAAGCATTTGGCACTGCAGCTACAATATCTTTTATTTGTGCTGCATTTTCCATTGCTTTTATAGGGATATTGATCTTGCCCTTAAGTAAGGTTTGCTCAATTATAGATCTTATACCGCCCCCTGAGAATTCTGTTACAATGATTATTTCTTCATTGTCACCGCCTAAAGCCTGCCAATTCGTAATCTTGCCCTGCAAAATATCTTTAACTTGTTCGAAGGTAAGTTTTTTAACTGCATTAAGCGGATGTACGACAAGAGCAACAGAGAATTTGCCTAAAGGATATGATCTGAGGCTTGAGACATCTATATTAGGGAGGTCTTTCGATAGGTAAGTCAGTGGAGTAGATATAATAGCAAGATCAGCATCTCCATTAACTAAATCCATGACTCCTTGCTTAGAATTCTTAGCAATAACATTTATTAAAATACCAGAATCTTTCTCAATTACTGGCTCATAATGATTAAGAATTGCTTTAATACTGGAAGATCCGGATATTGTAATTGCTTTACTAGTTGAAGCTAAAACTTGCCTGGAAATTAAGCAAATAATCAGCACTAAAATTTTTATAGTTAATTTTTTAAATAACATACTCTATAAATTTTATGTTTCATAGAGTACAATTATAAAGCTACTATCTTAATATTTAATTAACTTTGACAGAAAATATCTTAGTTATTCTGAGTCTGTTTTACTAGCTCTTTTTTGATAGCTACAAATTCCGCGCTTAGAGCCTCGGATGAATTTAAAAAAATTTTCAGCATGCGAACCATTATATTCTTTCGTAAGAGATTCCAATTTCTCGTTAAATAACCCTTCCATATAAAAAAGCTTTCTAAAGATGGCTTTTAAATCAGCAACCTCTTGTTCTGAAAAACCTTGTCTTGAAAGACCAACATTATTAATCTGTACTAATGTTGCATGATTTCCTTGTACCGTACAGAATGGTGGCACATCCATGGTAACTATACTACCAGCGCCAACAAATGCATAATCGCCAATTTGAACATGTTGATGTACTCCACTAAAACCGCCTATTATTGCATGATCTCCAATTATAACATGGCCAGAAACACCTACATAATTAGTAAATCTATTATAATTTCCAATTATGCAGTCATGACCAATATGAGCTGCTATCATGAATAGGTTTTGATCGCCTATTTTAGTCACGCCACCAGCCTGTTCAAGACCTGGTTGGATAGTTACAAACTCTCTAAATATATTATTATTACCAATTATCAGCTTACTCATCCCACCTTCCCACTTGGTGACTTGCGGAATAGAGCCAATAGAAGCGAATTGATAAAATTGATTATCATCACCAATTACTGTGTCACCTTCTATTACTATATGAGGACCAATATTATTATTCTTTCCAATTATTACAGTAGATCTTATTATTGAATAAGGACCAACACTTGTACCCTCACCGATTACTGCACCTTCTTCAATTATTGCAGTAGGATGAATATTTACAGAGGTATGAATTGAATTTAGAGTCATAGTCATATTTTAATACATTATAATTATAGCGGAAGATAAATTAAAATCATATAAATTGCAAGGCTTTAATATTTCAATAATATAGTAACAAATAAATTAAATATTCAAAAAATTCTATATTAAATTTCCTTTACTATACCTAGTTACTTGTAATTATAATTAGAAACAAGTAAAAAATAACTATATTTAAAAGTGAGCAGTTGAATGTTAAAAAATATTGAAATATTTATTTGTAAAGATCAGGTTCTATTCAATCAAATAAATATGAATTTATCTAAACAAGATGCAGCAAATATTGAAATATCAAATATTAAAGATGAAGCAGCGATTGATTCCTATATCAAGCAAGGGAATAAAATAACATCTTTAATTATTTTTGATCCTATCCCTGGAATTGAATCTTTAATAGTTTATAGTCAAAATATAATAAATTTCTCTGAAATATCCTTTTCAACTGCTGAGATTAAATTTAGAAAGCCATTTAAATTGTTTAATTTTTTATCGCAACTCCGCCTATTACGCTTGCAATATAGTAAAAAAATATTTTGTCGACTAAATAAAAATATTATATTTGATTCTAAAACAAATAATATTATATATGCCGGTAAAATAATCAAGCTAACCGATAAAGAGACAGAAATTATTAAGTTGTTACTTCATTCACCAAATTATAGTTTAGATAAAGCTGAATTACTCGATAAAATTTGGGGCTTTACAAAGGAAATTGATACTAATACTTTAGAAACTCACTTTTCTAAGCTCAAGCAAAAACTACCTTTTGAGCTTATTATAATCAAAGATAACTTCTATTCACTGAAAATTTATGATTTACAATAATCGCCAAAGATTTTATAGTTAATTAAAATCGTTTTTTCAACCTGAAATTTTCGAATTTTTTTATCAACTCAACTCAAGAGGATATATGTTAAAAAAAATAGCTCTTACACTTGCTCTATCAAGCATTACTCTAACTGGAAGCTTTGCAAATAATACTACAGATAATATTAAAGATAAAGCACGCGAACTTAAAGATAAAGCTGCAGAAAAAGTATCTGAAATGGCTGGAACTAAAGTTAGTGCTGTTGAAATTCTTGCGCCATGGGCCCGACCTTCAACCTCTACTACTTCAGCAATCTATATGAATCTTAACAATCCTACCACAAAAGATGTGGCTCTTACACATGTAACTGCGCTTGATGTTGCAAATAAAGTAGCAGTACATCAAACAGCTACAGACTCAACTGGACTTGTAAAGATGGTCGATATTGATAAGGTAGTTATTCCGGCTGGTAAAAATGTTGAGCTTAGACCAAACGGCATCCATATAATGTTGATGGGCCTTAAAAGAGTGCTTAATGTTGGCGATAAGTTTAAAGTAACATTAAAATTTGATGATGGCTCTTCAAGAGTAGTTGACGTTGAAGTGAAAAATCAAGTTATGTAAATATATTTGCGGCCAAGTTATAAATCTAGGCCGCAAATATCTGATTCATATAATTCCATCTAAATCTCCTAAGAGATATTCCCAATATATTTCATATTTATCATTAGGTCCTGCTGTATCAGATTTTGCTATAATTATATTATCGCTAAAATCATTTATAATAACATCATTATTATGAGCATTGGAGTTGTCATTTCCTGATATGCCAAATAATGCCTTTAAAAAATCATATTTTTCTCTAATCCACATTTCTTTACCCTTTTAATAATATATTTATTAATTTAGTAACATTTTTAAATAATACACCCCTGAAACAAATTCAAGTCGGCTTTGTTAGATGGAGGTGTAAATTATGGAGCCTGTCTCTCCATAGCGATATTGTTGCATTGCTATAAAACTTAATTGTCATCGTCGGATTTGGGTATTTTCTACAGCTTGTCATCCTTTGGCTTGAGCCTTTAGAATCTAAATTAATGCATGAAGGATTTTACTCAGAATTTTTGCTAGAAAATTCCCCCATAAGACTATGATTACCATCTTCAATAATTGGTTGATTGATCAAGCATTTACTTATAAAATCATACTCTTCTATATTAACCTTACAGATAGACTCACGCCATTCTGTTAGTTGTAATCCATACTGATCATGTAGTTTTATAATATGTTTTAAACACTCCTCAAATGTTGTAGCAATTAAAGATATTTCCTTAAGCTTTTCTTTATTAGTAATATTTAGCTTACTTTTATCTAAATAATTGACAGCCTTTGCGAATTGAGAAAATAAATTAACATCCTCTTGGCTGCTTAGAGTAGAATTTTTTATATTTATAATTTGCGACTTCAACCATGAGAGAGAAATTAAATCGACCGGTCGCTTAATTATGCCACTAAAATTAGCCTTGGCAAGAATATCTGCGCCATTTTTAAGTAACAATTCAATTACAGGCCCACCTTTTTCTTCACTCTTAAGTGCTGCAATATGAAGGGCCGTAAGCCCTAGTGAATTAACTTCATGCAGATTTGCACCATTAGATATTAACCTTTCTACAGTTTCTAAGGTCCCGAAGTTACACAATAATGCTCTATTAACATCATCTGGAAAGGTTTTGATATTATTTGACCCATTGCTGTCTTTATTTGACGAGTAAGCAGAATTTACTACTCGATATTTATCCTCGTAATATTTACTAAAACTAATCATTCATCCTCCTTGAAAATTAGTGAAATTATAGTTCTAATATATTAAATTATTCTTTACAAGCTGTTAAAAGGTAATAATCCTAAAAAAATGATGTTTGTAGGGCACAAAAAAAGTTTTAATTGCAGTATATATATTCGTAGATAATTTTTATAAAATATATTAAGAGGTCATTCCACTGCTTTTTTGGCCGACTATAACGCTTCGTTATTCTGCCTAACGTTTAAGTCAGGCCTGTAATTTTGCAAAAAAGAAAAATCCCCTTCTTTAATTCTCTGTTCTTGACTATTTTATCTGCACTAAATAGAATGCGTAAGCTATATTGAAATAGCCATAAATAACAATAAAAAGATATTTTCATTAAAATGATCAATATTACTTTTCCTGATGGATCAAGCAGACAATTTGATGCACCTATTACCGGTATGCAAATTGCAGAATCAATTTCTAAATCTCTTGCTAAAGATGCTTATGTTGTAAGCGTCGACGGAGAGCTTAAGGATTTAAGCTATGAGATAACTAGTGATGCATCTTTAAAAATTCTAACCCAAAAAAATGAGGAAGTGCTAGATATAATCAGGCATGATGCTGCACATTTATTTGCTGAAGCCGTAAAAGAATTATATCCCGACACGCAAATCACTATTGGCCCTTCTATTGAGAACGGATTTTATTACGATATTGCAAAAGAAGAACCATTACATTTTGAGGATCTTGCTAAGATTGAAGCTAAAATGCATGAGATTTCTAAAAGAAATCTCCCCTTTATTCGTGAAGTTTGGAATAGGGATAAAGCAATAGAGCTCTTCAAAAGCATGGGAGAATTTTATAAAGCTGAGATTATTGAGTCAATCCCTGCAAATGAGGATATAACTCTTTATCGTCAAGGTAATTTTATTGATCTGTGCCGTGGGCCGCATGCACCATCTACTGGTAAAATTAAATATTTCAAATTAATGAAGCTTGCTGGTGCTTACTGGCGTGGAGATAGCAAAAACCAAATGCTACAGCGTGTTTATGGTACAGCATGGGCGACTGAAGAGCAGCTTAAAAATTACCTATTCATGCTTGAAGAAGCAGAAAAAAGGGACCATAGAAAGCTTGGCAAAGAGCTTAATCTGTTTCACTTCCAAGAGGAAGCGCAAGGAATTCCTTTCTGGCATGATAAAGGCTGGACAGTATATAAGACTCTAGAAAATTATATTAGAACAAAAATTAAAAAACGTGGTTATCAAGAAGTTCGTACACCTATTCTACTTGATAGTAAATTATGGAAACTTTCAGGGCATTTAGAGAAATATAACGATAATATGTTCTACTTTGAACAGCATGATAATGAATATGCAATGAAGCCAATGAATTGCCCGTGTCATATTGAAATATTTAAGCAAGGTATCAAGAGCTATAGAGATTTACCACTTCGCATGGCTGAATTTGGTACATGTCATAGATATGAGCCAACAGGTTCCCTCCACGGCTTAATGCGTGTAAGAAGCTTTGTACAAGATGATGCGCATATTTTCTGTACCGAAGAACAAATTACTGAAGAAACAATAGAGTTTTGTAAGCTTTTAATTGAAGTTTATAACGAATTAGGCTTTAAAGATATTAAGGTTAAATTCTCTGATAGACCTGAGAAACGTGCAGGGCAGGATGAAATGTGGGATAAAGCTGAAAGCGTTTTAAGAGAAGCTATAGAAAAAACAGGCTTAACTTATACAGCCAATCCTGGTGAAGGTGCATTTTATGGACCAAAATTAGAATTTGTATTGAGGGATGCTATTGGCCGTGATTGGCAATGCGGAACATTGCAAGTTGATTTTTTCTTACCTGAACGACTTGACGCAAATTACGTAGCATCTAATGGTGAGAAGAAGCGCCCTGTAATGTTACATAGGGCAATACTTGGGTCTCTAGAGCGTTTTATTGGTATATTAATTGAAGAATATAGTGGTAAATTCCCTGTTTGGCTTGCCCCATCTCAAGTTGCCATAACAACAATTACAAGTCAAGCAGATGATTACGCAAAATCTATATATAACAAATTAATTAATGAAAATATAAGAGCTGAACTTGACATTTCGGCTGAAAAGATTAATTATAAGGTAAGAAATTTTTCAATGCAAAAAGTACCAATCATAGCAGTTGTCGGTAATAAGGAAGCAGAAACTGGAACCGTATCAGTGAGAAGACTTGGCTCAGATGAGCAAACAACCTTAAGCATAGAAGAATTAATGAATGAGATAAAAGACGCTTGCAACTTTGTAAAATAGTCTTTATTTTAAGCATATAAATATTAACTAAATATGGAGCACCACTATTTCTAACGTTAAAAAAAGCAATTTCCCAAAAGCTAATAGGGAAATTAAATCTAAAGAAGTTCGTCTTGTAGACGAGAATGGGGACATGGTAGGAATCGTAAGTTTGTATGAGGCTTTAGGAAAAGCCGAACGTGCAGGACTTGATCTGGTAGAAATTTCACCACAAGCCGAACCACCTGTTTGTAAATTAATGGATTTCGGCAAATTTAAATATGAAGCCAAAAAGAAATCCCAAGAAGCTAAGAAAAAACAGAAAGTTACTGTTATTAAGGAAATGAAATTTAGACCAAATATTGGTCAAAATGACTTTGATGTGAAAGTTAGGAATATCAATAAATTTCTTGAGCATGGAGATAAGGTGAAAGTTTCGCTTTGGTTCAAAGGTCGTGAAATAGTTCATAATGAGCTAGGTATTCAGCTCTTTAATAAAGTTATAGAAGGAACTGCAGAATTTGGCAAGGTCGAATCTGAGCCAAAAATGGAAGGCAAGCAAATGATGATGATGCTTGCACCAATAAGCAGTAAGTGATTTTTAAACTCAGAGGGTGGGCTTACAAGCCGCCCTTAAGCTTATCAAATTTTTTTTTTAAATTAATGATGAAATATAATATCTTTCTATATTTTTTTATTATCACGTTACTAACGAGTTGTACTAGCACTAATAAAGCAGCTAAGCAACTTTATCACGACCAAAATACGATGAGGCAACTCAAATTTGATTCCGGTCAACCAATAATAAAATATAGAGCTGTCTCGAAATATGAGGCCTCAATAGATATTAATAATAACCCTACTAAGCGTGAACATTTAGCGAAATTAGAGCAACTACAAGCAGAAAAAAGAGCTTATGAAAAATATAAAAATTCTGCACAATATATGATTGAAATAGAAAGACAACGGGAATATTCACGATTACATGAAGCAAAATATAATAAAAAGTAATCTGACATAAATTGCTTTTTAACATATTGAAGCCAAAACGAATCCCTCTTAGACTAATCCAATTAAAAAAGACAAATTACTCCCTATAAATAAACCCTTGCATTTCTCTAAAGGTTCATAATTTTAAGTTTAACATTATAATAGCTAGAAAGACATAATTGACAAGCTTCAGAAGCTTCACTAAAATTTAGTTTAAAATCTTTATAAGAAACTCAACTATGATAAGAGATTATGAAAGCGAAATGAGATATTATAAAGACGACATAAAATATCGTCTACTAGGTATACCATCTTTTTATTTGCCAACATTTTAAAATAAGATAATTTCATTAATCCCTTACCCAAATACATTTCTTTTTACTGGCGTGGGTATTTATGCTGGATACAGAGTGGGTATAAAAACAACTGCAAAGTAAAGAAGCAACTAATGAACCTTATAATTCATATTTACCAATAGAAGCTAAAACTGGTTGCACTTTGATTGGGGGGTAATAGGATTTTCTATTGGTTTAATGGTTGATAAATATACTGGCTATAGTCGTGTGTATGATTTGTATGATTATAATCCAGACATTAACCCTCCAGTTGTAGTGCATCATCATTATCATAATCATAACTATGTACCCCTTAAAATCGCCGGCGGATGGGATTAAATGAAGGTGACTTAATGCCTATTAACTTTTTTTAAGATAATAAAATGTTTTCAAAACCAATATTCTTTCATAGAATTACAAAGTAAAACTAGGCTATAACTTGCTTATAGCCTAATCAACCATATCATTCTCAAGGCGCTTTTGTACTTCTTCTAAGGTAAGTCTTTGGTTTTGTAACCTTCGAATAAGCTTACATTTATCAATTTCGCTTTTATCGAAGAATTGGTAACCTGAATCTGCTGTATCACCAACTTCAAGAAGGCCTCGCTTCACCCAATAGCGGAGGGTTGATAAAGATTCTCCTGTCTCTTCAGCAAGCTCACCTATCTTAATTAAGCTTTCCCTAGTTTTAATCACAGGCATTGCCTCACCCTTAACAGCCTTAATAAAGATATTTAAGGAACGCTCAATTGCATCAAGCAAAATATCTGTAAATGGTTCTAATGAGCCGCCAGTTTGTGCAAGCTCTAAAGATTTTAAATATTTTAACCTATCTTTAGGCCTAATTATTGCTGGTGGATATCCTCCTTGCATTAGTAGAAGATTCATCAATAGCCTTGCAACCTTACCATTACTATCAAGGAACGGATGAATGGTTACAAGCGCATAATGGACCTTAAGAGCTTTGCTTAATGTATCATTCTCACTATTGAGATTATTTACAAAATCAGCAATTAATTTTGGAATTTTGACAGGATCCGGCAGAATAGTTGCTGATCCAACAATCACTTGTGGTATTAATCTAAATTTTCCCGCATGCTCATCATCAATATTTTTAAGAAGTATCTTATGGATATTGAGAAGATCATTTTCATCAAAATTTGTCTTCTTTATAAGAGACATGATATAATCATAAGCGGCTGCATGATTTAGAACTTCAAAATGTTCTCTTAAGAGTTTTCCACCAATTGCAATAGCTTTCTCAAGAACCATTATTGTCTCCATTCGAGAGAGATTATTGCCACTTAAGGCATTGTTCGAATAGGTAAGTTCTAGCTTAAACCAATCGGATATATTATCCATCAATTCGGCATTAGCAGGCTTTAAATTACTTATTATAGCCCTTTTATTTCTAATACTTGATAGTTTATCAACCATAAAGTTATGCTCAATAGTTTATTTTTATATTAACACATTAATCTATAATTTACAAAGACTGTGCATTAAAAACTTAAATTTCTATAACAACCTTGGGAATTTAACAATAACTCTGCTTTGCGACGCTAAAATCTGAAATTATAATTGAAATTATTGAGCTTTATATGAAAAGTGTATATAATATAAATTCTTATGAGTTTATAAATATAGTTTAACATAAGTTAACATGTAAAAAGTTGTTTTTTACACGAGTTTTATTACAATGAGAAGAGGAAAAATGAACAAAATTTTCTATTGGCTTGGTATGATAATTATATTAAGCATGAATATATCATGTGATTTTTATAAAAAAAAATTCTCTATTAGTAATAAGAATAAAACCAATAGTAGTTATATAGATTCAAAGATCAATAAAGAAATTCAACAAAGTAATCATTATCTTGAAGAGCAAGCTAGTCACCTTAAATCGACTATAAGTGAAGATCATATTGATATAGAGAAGCTTAAAGCTTCTGATAATTTGTCTGACATACAAATGACCCATAATAAAATCGAAACCCCTTCTAACCAAGCTATTCTTACGAATGAGAAAAGTCCTGAGGAAAAAAGATTAGAACAAAGATTCAAAGGAGCTGAACCATATTGGGGTAAAGGTGGGCTTAATTCACCAATAAAAACCCCACCAATAATCAATATAAAAACTAATGATATAAAGTAGCATATACGGACTTAGTCTGGGTTATTTTGTTGTCGGGCTACGCATGTTATTGGGCTGGGCATGAGTTTTTCGCAAGGCTTAGACGAGCGCAGTAACCTAGTTATCAAGCGGAATTTCATAGTATGAAGATTAGTTTGAACTGGATCACCACGCCGCTTTCGCTCTAAGAGCTTCGTCGCCTCCTTACGACAAAACATCAAAAAAATTTGGCTTCCCAAGGGCGTCATATGCAGAGTGAAAATAACGAGCGTGGCATTACAGTTTATATCAATCCTTGGTCATGCTAAAATGAACCGCCTTAACTGAATCACCCTGCGGCATCCGCTTGATACTGCAAGCTCATGATGACGAACTGAAGTTACTTATATACAAAAACCATGTGAGAGGTAGCTTCACGCTGAAAAAGTAGGGTTAGGTAAAGTTAATTTACACTAAAGTTTACTTTACTTAAGATTTTGATAAAGAATTGACATTTAAGATTCATTTACTATTATACAGATTAAATAAAGTAATAATAAATATAAAGATAAAAATATGCCTGATAATATAACACTTAATATTACGAGTAAAGACTCATTCGCACAAAGATTAAATCATATACAATATTACATCTCTTAAGCCTAGCAAATTATACGCAAGCATTAGAATATTTAATTAATGAAAAGAAAGATCTAATTAAAGTCGATGCGCTAACAGATAAAAACTCAACTCCTTTAATGGTAGCAGCTTATAAAGGGTGTCTTGACGCAGTAAAAATATTATTATTTGCTGGAGCTGATATTAATTATAGTAATTTTGAAGGAGGTAGCGCTTTGTTTTTTGCTGCACTAAATGGACATATTCATATAGTTCGGGAATTGATTAAGGCAAAGGCTGAAGTAAACAACCTTACTAAAGATGGCTGGTCGCCATTACATATTGCTGCACTAAATGGAAACAATCAAGTAGTTCAGGAATTGATTAAGGCAAAGGCAAACTTAAACCAAATTACTAAAGATGGTTGGTCGCCATTACATATGGCCATTAAAAATAATCATATAAAACTAGTAGAAGAATTGCTTGAAGCTGAAACTGATATCAACATGCCTAGGCCAAATGGGTGTAGCCCTCTTTACTTGACAGCAGAATTTGGGCACATTGAAATTTTAAAATTGTTGATTGATAAAAAAGCTATAATTAATGCCTTAAATGTAAATGCCTGGTCGCCATTACATATTGCTGCACAAAATGGACATACCGAAGTGGCGCAAAAATTGATTAAGGCAGGT
This sequence comes from Rickettsiaceae bacterium, assembly GCA_020697135.1. Classification (GTDB taxonomy): domain Bacteria; phylum Pseudomonadota; class Alphaproteobacteria; order Rickettsiales; family Rickettsiaceae; genus JAJFBM01. Next base: position 322 of record JAJFBM010000036.1, on the reverse strand, counting down.
GCTGAAGTAAACCGACCTAATAATGATGGTGCATCACCATTATATATTGCTTCGCAAAATGGACATACCAAAGTGGTGCAAGAATTAATTAAAGCAGGAGCGCAAGTAAACCAGCCTAATAATATTGGTCGGTCGCCATTATATATTGCTTCAGTCAATAATCAATATGAAGTAATTAAATGTTTAATAATTAATGGCGCAGAAACTATTAAACCTCCTTTCATTTCAACTAAAAAAACCAAAAACTTACTCAATATATCTAAATTTACTGATGAGTTGCTTAAAGCAAAATTAGATTCAGCATTATGGCAAGAGATTAATT
>JAJFBM010000035.1 GCA_020697135.1 Rickettsiaceae bacterium | reverse complement strand
GGGTATATAAGGCTTAAAACACAGATTAATAAAGGTACTAGTTTCTTTATTTTCTTAAAAGCTATAAAACAAGTAGAACATATTAAAGCTCAAGAGATAGAGCATTCGCTTATTGATGATAATATTGAAAGATCTTCCCCTAATACAAGTTGGGTGGGTAAAATCCTGGTTGTTGAGGATGAGAACCCAGTCAGGATTTTTAGCGCACATGCTTTAACTGCTAAAGGTTATGAAGTATTAGAAGCTGATTGTGCTGATACGGCTTTATCAATTATGGAAAATGAAGGTGAAAATGTAAAATTAATTATAACAGATGTTATGATGCCAGGGATGACGGGGCCTAAAATGATTGAAGAGATATATAAAACTTATCCTGATATGAAAGTACTATATATATCTGGTTATGCTGAGGACGCGCTCAATAATCACTCATCAAATAGCGAAGATTTCCATTTTCTGCCAAAACCGTTTACGTTGAAACAGTTGGCAAATAAGGTGAAAGAGGTTATATTATCTTGAGGAACCCAAGTATAGATTTTAAAATATATCATGACAAAAATTATAAAAGAAAAAATTGAAGACCAGAATTTTGGTGAAGCGTTAAGCGAAAGATATTTAGCTTATGCGCTTTCTACAATTATGTCACGGTCTTTACCTGATGTACGAGATGGTTTAAAGCCTGTACATAGAAGGCTGCTTTATGCGATGTTACAACTAAAACTTGATCCTAAATCTGCGTATAAGAAATGTGCAAGGGTTGTGGGGGATGTAATTGGTAAATATCACCCACATGGAGAAGCTGCAGTTTATGATACGCTAGTCAGACTTGCACAAGATTTCTCTCTAAGATATCCTCTAATCCAAGGGCAAGGGAATTTTGGCTCTATCGATGGGGATAATGCAGCAGCGATGCGTTACACTGAATCTAGGCTTACCGAGATTGCAATGTATCTTGTTAAAGACTTAGAAATGAATACGGTAGAGTTTAGAGCTACATATGATGATTCAGAAAATGAACCTATACTTTTTCCAGCAAGTTTTCCAAATTTACTTGCAAATGGTTCAGAAGGTATCGCAGTTGGGATGGCAACATCGATTCCACCGCATAATTTACATGAGCTTTGTGATGCACTTTTACATCTAATAGACAAACCCGATGCATCTGTTAGAGATTTAATGGAATATATTAAAGGCCCAGATTTTCCTACAGGCGGATTAATACTTGATAATTTTAATTCTATTATTCAAGCCTATGAAACAGGGAGAGGAAGTTTTAGAGTAAGAGCAAGATGGGAGCAAGAGAGTCTTTCGCATGGAATGTATCAAGTAGTTATTACTGAGATTCCTTATCAGGTGCAAAAATCAAGATTGATTGAGAAAATTGCTGATCTACTTAAAGAAAAGAAACTTCCGTTAATTGGTAATATTAGGGACGAGTCAGCAGAAGATATTAGAATAATAATAGAACCTAAGAATCGCTCTATACAGCCAGATATTTTAATGGAATCTTTATTTAAACTTACTGAACTGGAAGTAAGGATAGGCCTAAACCTTAACGTAATAGATAGTCTTTCGGTGCCAAGAGTAATGAGTCTTCTTGAAGTTCTTCAAGAATTTTTAGCTCATAAAAAAAACATAGTTCTAAAACGCTCGCAATTTTCTTTAGATAAAATTAATGCAAGACTTGAAATATTAGAAGGTCTTCGTATTGCCTATCTCAATTTAGATGAAATTATAAAAATCATTAGAGAAGAGGATGAGCCAAAGCCAGCTTTAATGCAGAGATTTGCTTTAAGTGATGTGCAAGCTGAATCAATATTAAATATGAGGCTTAGGTCTCTTCGTAAATTAGAGGAGCAAGATATTTTAGCAGAAGCTAGAAAACTTGCTGGTGAAAAGGACTATTTATTGAAAGTATTAAATGATGAAGTTGAATGCCGTAAGCTTATTAAGAAAGAAATAAAAGAAGTTCAAGATAAGTTTGGTTACAATACTGATCTTGGTAAACGTAGGACAGAATTTAAAGAGTTTGAAGGCTCTAAGACAGTTATAGATATTGCAGCCTTCATTGAGAAAGAGCCAATAACTGTATTTTGTTCTAAAATGGGGTGGATTCGAGCATTAAAAGGCCATACTGATGATGGTAGTAGCATTAAATATAAGGAAGGGGATGAAGAGAAATTCTCTATTAAAGCATTTACTACTGACAAATTATTATTCTTAACTGAATCAGGTCGCTTTTATACGATCCTGGCAGACAATATAAGCAAAGGAAAGGGGCAAGGTGAATCTTTCCGCTTACTGGTTGATATGGAGGATAATGATAATTTAATGAGTATTTCTGTATATAAACCAGGAGAAAAATATTTAGTTGCCTCAACTGCTGGCAAAGGTTTTATTGTATCTTCTGATGAGGTGATTGCACAAACTAAGGTCGGTAGACAAGTGCTGAATGTGCAAAAAGGTTATATAACAGCAGTTTGTATACCTGTTATTGGGGACCATGTCGCAATCATTGGTGAAAATAGAAAGCTTTTAATATTCAAGTTAGATGAAGTTCCTGAAATGAAAAGAGGACAGGGTGTTACTCTTCAAAAATATACTAATGCTAAACTATCAGATATAAAAATCTTTAAAGCTGAAGAAGGCTTAAGCTGGAAGCTTGGCGATAGGGTAAGGGTGGAAAATCAACTGCTCTCCTGGTTCGGTAGAAGAGGTAGCGTTGGCAAAATGCCGCCCATTGGCTTCCCAAGAAATAATAAGTTTAGTTAGTTCTAAAGGTAATTTACAATATTACCTTTAGACAAGAACTAAAAGTGGATTATTCTCCTTCTTGAGTATTCCCTATAATAGGTCTATGTTCATCTATTGTAAGTGCAGCAAAACTTAATATATGTTGCTGAATTTCTACAGGAAGAAATGGAAACAAGGCAAAATCTCCTAGCTTTGCAGGCACATCGTTTTGATTTTTTTGCTGTTCAATTATTTCCAATATTTCCTCTTTTGAATTGCCTTCTTCAGGGATAGTAGTGTTATTTGATACAACTTTAAGCTTTAAAAAGTTAATCCCTTTGTAATAATTTAATTTACTAAAGAAATCTTCTATATCAACTATTTTAAAAGAATGTTTAGCTCTCTCATCATCATTATAACTAAATTGCCCACTAAGTTTATTGTTTTTAATTTCGATATATTTTCTATCATGCTCTAATAGGGTTATTAAATCTTTAGCATTAAGTGTTTTATCACCTTCAACAATCTGCTGCGCAGCTTTCGCTATTAAGATATTAATTTTATTAACATACTCTCTATTCGACAATGAATATTTTATTGCATCCTCATGATAAGTAAAATAATTAGGATTAGTAAGATATTTGCAATTAGTAATATAATTATTTTCTTTTAACGCATTGAGGAAAAAAGCTTCTCCCTCATTAGATAAAACTATGTTATTTATGTTATAAAATAGTACATCTTCTAAAGATTTACTATTCTTTATGCCTTCAGCTAATTCTTGTATAGCGTTATCTGGAATCAATGCCTGGAAATTAAGAGATATCCCTGACAAAGAGCTACTATTCTTACATAAATTAGATAAACCTTTCGCTGCTTCGTATGTAAGGGTTCTTGCTCCAAAAATTGTAAAACACTCTAGTATTTTTGAATAACTTAATGAAGCGAATATTAATCCAGCTTTGCTGTCTAAAGTCTTGTTAAACATTTCATAGCGAAAATGTTTCAAAGTTTTGTTTATTCTAAAAAAATTAGCTAGTTCTTTAGCTGTTTCATTGTCTATATCATTATCTTGTGCCGTAGCTTGTAGGGAAAATGAATCTACATTTGGAGTAGCAGCAAATAAATCTGCTAGCAATTCTCCTGATATATTTTTTAAATTATCGGGTAATAGTATCACAGACGTGCTTTCATTATTAGCAATCTCTTGGGCCTGTACGGTCGAGTTTATACTTGAAAGAAAATCTATTAAATTTTTCATATTTTATTTTCTATTTAAATTAACAATAGTCGAGTTAATAAATAATCGACTCGTGGAATACTAACATAAATTAATAATTTATCAATAATTATCTTATTTCCTTAATATGTAAGAAATTTAAAATATACAATAAAATTCTTATGTGTGTAATGAATTTCTAATTTTGCTTCAAGTATATTGCTTTAAAGCTGAAGAAGGCTTAAGCTGGAAGCTTGGCGATAGGTTAAGGGTGGAAAATCAACTGCTTTCCTGATTTTGCAGCAGAGGTAGCATTGGTAAAATGCCACCTATTAGCTTCCCAAGAAAATAATAAGTTTAGTTAATAACAAGTGTTTTGAAACAACCCAAGCACTTTAATTACTTATTCTATATCCAATACAGCCTGGTTTCCTATTAGTTTTGCATCTAAATCATTATTAATTACAAGGGTTGCAAAGCTAAATATATAATGCTGTAATTCTAAAGGTAGAAATTTAAAAAGTTTAAACTCTTGTTGTCCCTCTATATAACCTTTCTCCATACATTGCTTATAAATAAATGGGAAGGCTTCTCTATCCTCTATACTAGATTCAGTGTTTTTAGCAATAATTTTTAATATGTTAAAATTTTCTCCTTTATAGTTATATAGGCGACTAAAATAGTTACCTACTTGATCTATAGGTAAATTTTCCTTGAACTCTATTATATTGTTATCTGTTCCAGATTTTTTTAAAATATATTCCCAGTTGAAATGTGTATTTTTCAATTTATTTAGCACATAATTTTTGTCTTTTTCTAGTAATATTATTAGGTCTTGGGCATTGAAATTTTGCTCTTCTCCTGCAAAATATGTTATTGCTTTAATAGCTGACTTCATAATTTTAATATATAGTTTTTCGTTTCTTAACAGGAAATTTTTTATATCCTTAATGTCAATACCTTCGATTTCTACATGCTTAATATATCTATTACCCTTTAAAGCTGAGATAAGGTAAAAGTTAGCTTTATCATCTATGTTATAATGATATAATCCAAGAGCGGCTATAGTGCTATTCTTAATAATTCCATCAGCTATAAATTTTGCAGTCTCACCATTTAAATTTAAATTAGATATTGCTAACATTGTAAGTGTTGAAGTTTTTGCCATGAAATTTGATAATGCCGTTAAGTCATTAACGCCCCAAGGCATATGTAAATCTAATTTTAGTAATGAATGCGTTTCTGCAAGAGCTAGAAAAAGTGCACTTATATCACCAATGATGTTTTGTACCTCAAAATTTATATTATAATGAATGTCGCTGATATTAAAAAAATCTACTAATTTTTCAATATTTGAGTTATTAAGATTCTCGAAGCGAAATATGCAAGTCTTCAATCGAGGTACATCAATCAAATAATCACTTAGTAGTTTTGAGGATAAAGATTCAAATATTTTAGGTGTAACTAATAATTCATCTGTGCTTAGGAGTAAATCTCTTACCTCGTTTTCACCGATATTTTCTAAATACTCTATAAAATTCATGTTTTGCCCTTTATATGATATAATCGATCAAAGTCTTTTTATTAATTAAGATAACTACTTATATGTATATTAAAAGGAAGCTATAGCAGCGAATTAAAAAAGTAAAGTTTTTTAATAATTTGCAAAAAAATGATGTTAATAAAAAATAGTTATAATTTAAGTTTATGCGCAAAAAACTTAATAATAAATAAAGCTTTTAAGTCAATTGAAGTTTTAATGGATTTTTTAGATTGTTTATTTAGAAATGAAGTTATATAATAAAATTTAAATAAAATATGTTAAGTTTGAAAAACTTTGTTTTAAAATAATAGAAACTTCAATATTTTTTTATTAATTTCATCTTATGAATTATATTATAACTATAGAAAACGTATTTTAATAAAATATTAATACTTGCTTTGCTATAATAAGGTGTATATATTTATGCAGGTAATTATGTTAAGTTTCGATCAATTAAATGAACTAGCAAAGTCAAAGCTTTTCTCTATCCTAGAATATAATCGTTTATTATCTGAGACACACTCTGCAAAGCTTATTAATCTTTATTATGAGCAGATAAAAAATGAAAAAATTGCCTTAAATAAGCTTCTTAGTGATAATAAAGAAGTATATACACCTAATGGGCTTACATATCTTCAAGCAGCATTAACAACAGAAAATTTTAATCAAAAAGCGTTATCTTGGATAGTAGAAGCTTGCCAAGAATGTGGTATAATAGATACACCAATAAGTCCTATTATTCAAACTTATTTTCCAAAAGGTAGTACCGCACTTCATATAGCAATACATACAAATAACATAAAAGCCGTTAAATTATTAATAGATAATGGAGCTAATATCGATGCTATTGATAATGATAAATTCCCAGCCATATGGTATGCAATAACTCTTGGCAGAAGTGAAATGATAGAATTTATATTTAGTATAAAGCCTGACTGTAAAAAAACTTTTGATAATGGATATAATTTAATGCATGCTGCAGTTTTAGCTAATTCTCCAGCCATGGTCGAAAAATTTTCTAATATGGCAGAAATTGACATAAACCAAGAATATAATAAAGTTTCAATAATGCTGAATAATGGTACTTTTAAAGCTAACCTTCCAAAAGGTTATAGCCCGTTGCATGAAGCTGTAAGATTGAATAAGACTGAGGCTCTACATGCATTACTCAAATTAGAAAAATTAGATATTAATAAGCTTAATAATTATGTTCTTGTAACAAAAACAAATAAATATGAGCTACATTGTAAAACGGTATTACATCATGCAATTGATACTAATAATATAATTTTAACGTTAGTTTTATTAAATCTGCCAAATATTGATTTAAATGCTAAGGATAACTATGGTGCATCAGCAATAAGATATGCTGCATTAAAAGGGGATACAGAAATTGTAAAAACTTTAATTGAAAAAGGTGCAAAAATAGAATTTGAAGGTGGTTATAAGTTGATTTTTGCTGCTTGTATTGGAGGCAATAAGGAATTAATAAAATTAATGATAGATCAAGGGCAAAGCCTTTATGAGAAGATGCCTAATGGCCTTACCCCTTTTGATGCATTAAGTATAAAATTTTATAATAAAAAAGATACGTTAGCTGAGATAACAAGCTATAAAGCTAATAAGTCTAATTCTGAAGAACTCACCTCTACTCAACATATATTTAACTTAGAGGAAATTCACGAAGTGTTAGAAACTATTGGAATGGATAAGAGTTATGATAGTAGCTTAAGCTCATTAGGCTGAATTATTGTTCATTATATTATATAGACCCTCGTAAATGATGGGATCAAGTAAGCAAGCTTGTAAATAAATAAAGGCATAAAGGTGATAGATGGTGATATTAATCGTGTCCAGTACTAAGAAATCAGCTTATAATTATTTGCTTTAAACTTTAGAATGGTACCCGCGGCCGGACTTGAACCGGCAAGGGCGTAAGCCCCACGGATTTTAAGTCCGTTATGTCTACCATTCCATCACGCGGGCATCGGTTGATGTTTCGACAGCATAATAAAATTATCTTTAAAAGGCAAGAAAAATTTTTTAGTTATTTTTTGTTAAATTAAAAAATTTTTGCTTTGTCTGATATTACTCTTTCTGCATTACTATTGTAACCCAAGTTTCACGCTGAATAGTATGAATTAATGTGAACCCTGTTTGTTCATGAGCTTGGATTACTTCATTTGACTGGTTCTCCAAAAATCCTGCAAGAATAATATAACCTTTGGAAGCGCAATGATTGGCGATTTCTGGTGCAAATTTAATTAATGGGCAAGCTAAGATATTGCTAATAATCAAATCAAATTGTTTGCCTTCAAGCTTAAGGTTATTATAGCCATCGCTCTCGAAGAACTCAATATTGTTACAAATATTGTTAATTGCATTAGTACTTGCAATATTTACCGCCATCTCATCAATATCGCATCCTAGAAGCCATGCTTTCGGCCATATTTTGCTTGCAGCAATAGCAAGTATACCGGTGCCAGTACCCATATCTAAGATATTTGTAAAAGTTAGATGAGATAAGCTTTCTATAGCTTCAATACATGATTTAGTTGTATGATGCTCTCCTGTGCCAAATGCGCATGAAGCTTCTATTATAATTGGGCTTTTGTCAGTAGGGCATTGATCCTTATAGCTACTTGAGCTTATAAAAAATCTTCCTACACAAAAAGGCTTAAACTTTTCTTGAACAATACTTACCCAATCCTGTTCTTCTGTGGCAGAATAACTTAAATCCGTAATAAGTATTTTATTATTATGCGAAATGAAGTTTAGTTGATTTATGATGATTTCAAAATTAGGTTCATATTCGAAATAGGCATCAACTTGCCATATATCATCGGGGTTTATTTCAATAGTATCTGATTGATGATTGGAAATACTTACAGAATCAGCAACTAAATCGAGAAAATCTTCTATATATAGAATATCTTTATAGGTAATCTTAAAACTTAACTGCCAGTTGGTTCTTTTGGTAGGGTTTTTTATTATATCCATATTATTCATTGAAAAATCTTAAAATTTTACTTTCCAAATTATTTAAAAATTGTTAGATTACAATACCAGAAATTTACAATTATTCAATTTTAAAATAGGAGTACAAAAATATGAATAAGTTTAAACTTTTAATAGCTGCTATTGTTATTTTTACAAGCTTTTTAAGCATTGCTGCAAAGCCCAAAGAAGTAATTCCTGAAGTACCGGCTGTAAAAGAAAAAAATGAGAAAGATTCAACGCAACAATATCAGAAGGTCATTGAAGAATATAAAAAATATTTACAATCAGTTCCAAAAGATTTACGTGAAGAAGTAAAGAATTATAGAACAGAAATGGTAAGATTAAATAATGAGAAGCGTGAATTATATAAGAAATTATCGAACCAAGCACAAGAATTTTTAAAGAAAGAAAGAGAATATAAAAAGAAATTACCACTTCGTATGAGAAAAGAGCTTAATGAACATTCTCAATCAGTCGAAGGTAAAGCTGAAGGCAAAGATGGTCAAGGCAAAAAAGAATAAGTAAAAACAAATTTTATCCCTTTGTATTGTCAAAAAAATAACTGTAAGCAGGAAATTTTATATAAAATACCCTGCTTACAGTATAGCTATTTAAATTTATAGTATATAATAACAGTTATAGTAATTTATAAAATTAACTTTGCTAAAGGTTTACTCAGCAAAATGAATAGAAACTTAAGTAATATCATTACTAAAATACATTCTATTAAATCTATTATCCACCAGAAGGATAAGAGCTTTTTATCTTTACCTAGTACTAAAACTTTACAAAAAATCGATCCACAATATATAATAGTATTATTTTATTTTATTGGGTTAGCTGCAAGACTTTCAGAAATTGATTCTGCGACAAATGAGAAAGAGCTAGATGCTCTTGTAAAAATATTTCCAAATTTTCTTAACGCGTCACATAAAGTAAAAAATTTATATAATTCAGCTATTACTGATCAAACGCCAGCACTCAATTTTGCTAAAAAAATAAGAACCCTTTATCCTAATAATAAGGCTCTAATGCAGCAAATTGTTGAAAATCTTATAAAGATTGCTGATGCTGATGAACCAATTAATACTTTGGAATATATGTTTATAAATAATATAGCTAATGAATTTGGCTTTGATGCAGGAACAACAGATAACTTAATTGAGGCTTATTTCTTTCAAGAGAGTAAGACCCCTTATGAAGTCCTTGGCGTAAGCGAAAATTCAACTATTAAGGATATAAGTGAAGCTTATAAGGCAAAAATGTTTAAATTCCATCCTGATAAGATTCATTCCCATAATGATATAGCGCCAGCTTATAAAAATACTTTTGAGAAAAAGTACCAAGAGGTTAGTAATGCATATCAGACTCTGTTAAAGATGAAGGATTAATATATAGTTTCCTGTGAAAAATGGCTCTAGAGTCGAGTCGACTGCATAAATCTTCGCTACTCATGTACGTTTGTACACTCCGTTGCTCTACTACTTTTCTCCTACTTATAGCCTATTTTTGACAAGAAACTTGCCCAAATATCCACGATATTATTTTTATTTAAAATAACGGTGGATTTTTTTGGTAAGACTATATAGTGATTTGACTCAAATTTTGCGTTTCGTTGCTTCTTGCCCATCTAGTGTCTAGCTACACATCGGTCCTTGCGCAAAGCGCATAATCCAACTAAAATGACTATAGATATATACAGAACCTAATAATATCCTTTGCGTAAACTTTTAAAAAAGTCTTTTATTAGCTTCGTTGACTCACTTTCCATTATTCCACCATATATTTCAGGCCTATGATGGCATGAAGTTGAATTAAAGAAACGAGGCCCGTTTTCAACCCCGCCAGATTTAAAGTCATAAGTGCCAAAATATAATTTTTTTAATTTTGAAAATGAAATAGCAGCAGCACACATGCTACAAGGTTCTAAATTAACATATATAGAGCAATCAGTAAGATATTTACTCTTTATTCTTGAGCATGCTTGCTCAATAGCAATTATTTCAGCATGAGCAAGAGCGTTATTGCGTTTTTCTACTGCATTAAACCCTTGACCTATTATATTATTGTTTGAATCTACTATAACTGCGCCTACAGGGATTTCGCCAATCTCCCTTGCTTGAATTGCAAGATTCAGCGCAATTTGCATAAATTTATTATCAAACATTAGGAAGTTTTTCTTTGAAAGGTACGTTTCTCTCTACTCCAGCAGGATCTTGGTGAATCATTATTTCTGACCCAGGGAATTCAGTATATAATTCCTCCATAATAGAGTCTGTGATAGCATGAGCCTCATATAAATTAATGCTGCCATCTAACTCTAGATGACATTGGATGAAAGGCTTATTACCAGCATATCGAGTTTTTAATTCATGGATACCTTTAATCATCGTGTTTTTAGAAATGATTTTAATAATTCTGTTTCTATCTTCTAGACTGAATTCTTCGTCCACAAGATTTTTAATTGCTTTAATAGAGAGTTTATAAGCATTATGTAAAATATAGGTTGCAATAATTAAAGCAAATATTGGATCGGCATAAGCAAATCCATAATGCGAAGTTATATACATAGAAGCGATTACTGCAATATTTGTAAATAGGTCTGTTACATAATGTAGCTTATCAGCTGCTATGATAGTTGACTTTGTACGGGATATTACAAAACTTTGGAAACTAACCAAAGCTGTTGTAAGTACAGTCGAAGCAATCATTATATATATACCGGTTCCGTAATTTTCAAAGCTTGAGACCTCAGAAAATTTCTTTATAGAGTTAAAAACAAGAAAAACACTTGAACCTCCGAAAAACATAGATTGAGCGAATACGGCTAAATCTTCTATTTTATCATGGCCAAAGCGATGATTATCATCTGGTGGTTGTATAGCAAGTCTTATAGCAATGAGATTAACAACTGAAGCGCTAATATCTAAGCAAGCATCTATTAATGAGGCTAAAATTGATACTGAATCAGTTATAATCCAGCCATAAAGTTTCATTGCAACAATAATAAACGCGTTAGCAACAGATAAGTAGGAAGCGATTTTTAGTAAATTATTATTATGATTGTAGCTATGACTATGATTGTGATTGTGACTATGATGATGACCTAATCCCATTTTACCCCTGTTCAGAAATATCGTTTTTGCTTTAAGAATTTTTCTGCTATAATATTATGCTATGAAATTAAAAAATAATAGGATAAATATGAAGTTTTTCCAAATAAACATTCTGTTGCTGTCATTTATTATCCTATCATCTTGTACTAGCAAAGGGAAGATAAGTGCTAAAGTAGGTGAAGTGACTAATGCTTTAATGGGTGCTAAATTAGATGAAAGGGATCAAATTGCTATTGATCAAACGATACAAAAAGCTTTAGAGTTTTCTTTATCAGGTCAAGCTGTTGAATGGAGAAACCCCAATTCTGGGCATTTTGGTACAGTTACTCCATTAATTCCATTTAAAGCAGAGAATGGTAAATATTGCCGTGA
>JAJFBM010000034.1 GCA_020697135.1 Rickettsiaceae bacterium | reverse complement strand
ATAATGTAGGCCCATTAGAATTATGGGGGCCATTTTTTGCTTTCCTCTCATGCCATGGTGGCGGAATGGTGCGTGATGCTTTTATTAAGGATAAAGAGAACGTGACGAATAATCCAGCGCTTAATGCTGAAGTATCTATTATTTGGGCGGTGCTACTTGCCTTATTCCTGAATAGTCAGAATGTCGGGATGGATGTAGATAATATTTCACTCGGAATTGCAGGAACAGTAATAGGGGCCTTTTTAACAGCCTTGGCTTTCGAATATTTCAAAGTTCCTAATATAAAATTTTATAAATAAGCAAAGCGCTTTATCGCATTAAAAATAAGATAAATTCTTCGCTTCAAAACAAATTAAGTGAAACTGCAACAAAGAAAATTATAGGGTTTTATTGCATTTAAATTGAAAATATATACATTCTATCAACCGATAATTTTCTTGACTCTAAGGTAAGGTTTTGATAGTAAAAGATCTTTACATGCGTTATAGGGGAGCGGGATTATATGTTTTCAAGAGTTTATTTTGTTATTGTAATTTTATTATTAACTAAAATTGCATATGCAAAGGAATCCATGCCTACTCACACACCAAATATGCCAGAATATGATTTTTCTGGACGTGTTTTAACGTTAAATAATATGGGATGGATGCACCCAAAGATTGATCCTATAACGCAACAATATCTTAACTTTTGCAGTAAAAATAAAGGTGCTAAAGTTTTAGAAATAGGGGCTGCCTATGGTTATGCAAGTGAAGCTGCCTTAAAAGAGGGGGCATATGTATGGGTAAATGATCTTGATAAAAGACATCTTGATATATTTAAAAGTAATATTAAAGATCCAAATTTAAAATCACGAGTAACGCTTGTTCCAGGTAACTTCCCCGAAGAAGTTAAATTAGCGCCTGAATCATTTGATGCTATTCTTGCTGTAAGAGTTTTACATTTTTTTGAACCTGAAAAACTTGAAAAAGCAGTTACAGATATATTTCGCTATCTCAAAAAGGGTGGAAAAGTTTATATTGTTGCTGAAACTCCTTATTTAAAGAATTGGGCAAAATATATTCCAGTATATGAAAGTAAAAAAGCTAATGGAGATCCTTATCCAGGGTATTTTACTGATTTGAGCAAATACAACACTACTACCGCAAAATTTTTACCTAAAGCCCTTCACTTCTTAGATCCTGAAGTTCTAACAAGGGTTTTCACTAAAGCAGGATTTAAAGTAGAAACTGCTAAGTTTTTAAATAGAAAAGATTACGCTGATATTATGAGACTTGATGGTCGTGAGTCAGTAGGATTTATTGCTATAAAACCTTAAGTATCTTAGCTTTTATAATATAAATAGAGAAGAAAACTCCTGTATAAAAGGATTTGCTTTAGGTAAGGTTTGCCTTTGCGTTCTTAAAATTGCGTTCAAAAATTACAGCCTATGCAACTATAAAAATAATTTCGAATATTTCTAAGTTTCTAAGGTAAGGTTTTATAAATAGTGAATTATATTACTATGTTGCTCTTAAAGCATCCTGAGCTCGTTTATTCCTGTAATATACTGTAAATGATAAAAAACAGGTTAGGCTTAAAAGGAAATAAAGGGATGTAAATGGTAGAATAGTAGAGCCATGAATACGAGAGATAGTAAAGCTTACAGTTGCAACAATTGCATAATACATGCCACCGAATATTGAGCCTGCAGTTCCTGTTGTTTTAGTATAGTCTTCTAGGGCAAGTTTTAAAGATGTTGGAACAACTAAAGCATGGCCAAGCAATTGTGTGACCATGCAAAGCATTATTAATATAGATGATATAAATATAGGTAGCCTTGACTCAATTCGGCATAAGCCAAATATAAAAAGTATGCTACAACCAATAAGGCTTATGCGCATACCTGCAAGTATTATCCTATGTGAATCAATATATTTTCGAATTAGTATTCTATTTAAATAACCACCAAAAAATACTGATACACTTAAAACAAAGCCAAATTTACCAAATGTGGAAGGGTGTATTCCAAGCATCTTAATAAATATGAAAGGAGCGGTAGTATAGAACCCAAACATCATCCCATTAAAGAAACCAACTGTCATTGCAAAGAATAAAGCTTTTCTATCTGTTAAAACGCTTATAAGAATAGAAGAATATCTTGTGGTAATAGGTAAGCCTAAGTTAGGGTTAGTTTCAGGTAATTTGAACAAACAGAGTATAAATATCAATGACGAGACGGTAGAAAGAAATATAAAATTATATTTCCAGCCAAAGAATTCTACTAGGTATCCTCCGAACACAGGTCCAATTGATGGAACCATAGACATACCAATACTTACTGACGCAAAAGCATTAGCAAGTTCATGTCCTTGATAAGAGTCTCTAGTCATAGCTTGACATATAACAGATGCAACACTTGCGCCAAATGCTTGTAAAAACCTTAAAGCGAGTAATGCTTCTATTGAGTTAACATTTAAGCAATTTATGGTCGCAATAAAATATATACATAATCCAGTAAGCATTATGGGGCGTCTGCCAAATATATCAGAAACTCTACCCCAAAAAAAAATACCCATCGCAAAACTAAAGAAATATATACTAGATGATAGTTGTACCATATTATCAGTTACTGATAAATGATGAGCAAGTGAAGGTAAGGCTATAGATATTACTGTCTCACTAGTATGAGAAAGTCCAAATAATATGATTAAGAGCCATATTGGAACTTTAGCTATAACCTTCATAAATTATTTTATACCTAATGAATATATGTTTAGTTTACTCTATTAGACGTTAAACCTAAAATGGATTATATCACCATCTTTAACTTTATATTCTTTACCTTCAAGCCTCATTTTTCCTACTTCTTTAGCACCAGCCTCCCCATTATATTTAATATAATCGTCATAAGCGATAACTTCAGCCCTAATAAAGCCTTTTTCAAAGTCAGTATGGATGATCCCTGCTGCTTGTGGAGCGGTAATACCATCTTTAAAAGTCCAAGCATGAGTTTCTTTAGGCCCAACAGTGAAATAGCTTTTTAAATCAAGAATATCATAGCCAGCACGAATAATCCTATTCAAGCCTGTTTCTTTAAGGCCTATTGCTGCTAAGAATTCTTCTTTTTCCTCAGCCGAATCAAGATTAGAAATTTCAGCCTCAATTTTGGATGAAATAATTAAATATTTTGCACCTTCTGCTTGTGCCTTAGCTGCAACTTTTTTGGTCATTTCATTACCAGTTGCAGCTTCATCTTCTAGCACGTTACATACATATAATATAGGCTTGGTCGTCAGAAGATTTAAAGGCTTAAACAGCTCTTCATCATTATTATCTTTAATTAATGTTCTAGCTGGTTTCCCATCAGCAAGTACTTTATAAATAGGTTGCAGGATCTCAAATTGCTCTTTAGAAATTTTATCACCATTTTTAGCTTTCTTTTCTAAATTTGGTAATCTCTTTTCTACTGATTCAAGATCGGCAAGTATAAGTTCTGTCTCAATTACTTCAGCATCGCTAAGTGGATCAACTTCTCCATGGACATGGGTAATATCAGGATCTTCGAAACAACGGAGGACATGGATAATAGCATCAACTTCTCTAATATGTGCAAGGAATTGATTACCAAGACCTTCCCCTTTACTCGCGCCTTTGACAAGTCCTGCAATATCAACAAATTCCATTTGGGCCGGAATAATTTTCTTTGACCCTGCGATTGTCGCAAGTTGATTTAAGCGATTGTCTGGTACTGCCACAATACCATGATTAGGTTCAATCGTACAAAATGGATAGTTAGCAGCTTCTGCAGCAATAGTTGCTGTGAGCGCATTAAATAAAGTAGATTTACCAACATTTGGCAGTCCTACTATACCACATTTAAATCCCATAATTTTATACCTTAAATGTTGTTAAGCAGATGATTATTGCGTTTTATCTATAAATTTGCAATAAAAAATATCAAATTATATACACTTATGATTATACTCGATTCCAGGGTTAATAATATAGAAGCATTTAAAGATAAAATTAGAAAATAGTCTTTTTGTTAAGCATCTAATAAATTTAGGTGTCTTGTGCAGCGCTATTATTTTTCATGAAATTTTTCTTTGATGTATCCATATTACGTTGAAGCATTATTTTATCCTCTTAGTATATAAATTCAGATTCTTCCCTAATTGTCTCATATGGACCCATAAATAGTTACACATATTTGATCATGCATAAAAATCATCGAGTCAATTTTTTTAAATTATAATAACGATTATTTTTAAAGCACTAACAGAAGAGAGAAATATAATTTAAAACACGGAAGTTAATAACTTAAATTACCATAGTTGACAAATATATTAAAAATGATATATTTTATTTAAAATTTACAGGTAAAATATGATTAATAATGAATTGAAAAATGCTTTGGCTAAATATGGATTTAAATCCGTAAATGAGAAGAAACCCTATAATAATCAAGAAATATCTCCTCTTGAAGCTGCAGTCTTAAAGGAGGACTTTATATCAGTAGAACTTTTTTTAAAATATGGTGCGGATTCAAAAGATTTATTGAGCGATATTTGTAAGGAGCATTATAAGGATATTAATTATTATGGTAATTCGCAGCATACTCATAATGAAAATATAAAACTTCTTCATGATGTTAGTAAAATTGCTGCAACCGGTCAAGATATTAATCTTTTAAATAGTATAAATGACAAACCATACCTCGAGGAGCAAATCGAAAAGAATAAAGAGTTAGTTGTAATTGTTTTAAGTAGAGGATTTGTAAAACCTAATATTGAGCAGGGTAAATCTCTCAAAACGCATACTCCTTATATCTATGCTGCTATAGAAAACATAAAAAAGCTACAGCCAGAGAGCGATATAATCGAGTTAATACTCAAAGCTAATAAAGATAATATATTCGATAGCTTGGAAATTTTAAACCTTTCTCACGTTGCACCTCTATACTTGGATCAATCGAATATTTCTAAAATTGTAATAGCTCTTCGTAAAGAACTTGCTTATATAGAGCCGTCTAAATTTCTGATTATGAAGTTATATTGTGAAAGAGTTAAAATTATATTTGATGAAATTCTAATTAAGACTAAAGAACACTTTGATACTATGTCAGAAATACCCAAAGATGGCCCATACTATGATGGTTGTTTTGAAAAATATTTAGAGTTATATAAAAATTTTTCTTATGAAGAATTTAAACAATATTTTAATGATAAAGCGGACGCAATTTACAGCGATTATCTAAATATGCAAACTTTAGGGACTCTTGCTTTTAGGAATATTTTGAAGCAGATTGAGCAGGATCAAGTGTTGGATATGCAGAAGCTTGGGAAATCTATCGCTGAAAATACAAGTAATGAAAGCGATAAAATGGAAAAACTTGCTATAGCTTATGAAATGCTTTTCCATAAAGCAAGCGATATTAACCTTTTTTTGACTGATTCAGAGCAAGATGTTGTAAGTGATCTTCTTTTATTAGGGAATACCCAAAATGCTTAAAACTAATTTTTAGCTTTTCCTATTATTATTTAATGTGAATAATAATAGGAAAAGCTAAGATGTCAATACAAGCAATCTGTTGAAGCTTGCTTCTATAGAATAACGTGGTAATCTCTTATGTTTAACTTATCCGATGAGATTGCTACGTTCATTGATGTGCGCTAGCTTATAATGGTTGAAAGAGAATTTTTACCAGACAGACTCTTCTATTGTCTTAAATCAGCTCAAAAGCTAAGCAAATTAGGTTATGCGGTAAAGCTATTATAAATTCTGAAGAAACTTATCAGGAGAATCAGTAAAAAGAAGAGGGAGATTAGCAGCAATTCTCTCATTTAAGCTAATAACTTCAGGCATTTCAGCTTTGCTAAAATTATTAAGTACGTAATTTGCTACGTCATCCTTGTGCTGAGGCCTTCCAACGCCAAGCCTCATACGAAAATAATCTTTACCAAGATGACTGTCAATTGAACGTAGTCCATTATGGCCACCATGCCCCCCACCAATTTTTACCTTAATCTTACCAAATTCTAAATCTATATCGTCATGAATTACAATAATATGGCTTGTCTCTATCTTATAAAAGCTCTTAATTTTTTGTACAGCTTGACCTGATAAATTCATATATGTAGTAGGTTTTGCTAAATAGACCTTAAGCCCATTTATTGTAGCTTGAGTAATTTCGGCGGAAAATTTTGAATTTGTTGAAAAGGAAGGGAAGTTATAATGGCTTGCGATAGAATCAACAGCCATAAATCCTATGTTATGTCTAGTATACTGGTAATCATTTCCTGGATTACCCAAACCAACTATTAGAATACTATTAGCATTTTTAAAGTTGGCTCGGGCAGCATTCATAATTAAAATTCTAAATTATTTACCTTCAGCTGTTGCTTCTGTTTCTGTTTCAGCTTCAGCCTTACCACCTCTACCAGTGATAGATGCGATTACTGCGTCTTTAGGCATATCTAATTTACAGCCTGCTGGAATAGGTAGTCTCCCGGCACGAAGAGAAGAACCAATAGCCATATTTGTAACATCTACTCTAATTTTCTCAGGAATGCTATCAACTGGACAAATTAGTGTTACTTTTCTCTTAATTATATTGAAGAAACCACCTTTTTTAATACCATTAGCTCTTTCTTTACCATCAAAAAATACAGGAACATCTAATCTTTGTTCTTTAGCTCCTAAGAAGATAAAGTCAGCATGTCTAACTAAATCTGTTGTTGGATGAAGTTCCACTGCTTTTGGTAATACTTTATGTTTTTTTCCTTCTACTTCTATTTGAATAATAGCAGTAGAAAAGCCAGGCTTTCTATAAAGTTTTGTTATTTCTTTTTCTTGAATTGCGATAGCAAGTTGTTTTTTACCAGCACCATAAACAATTGCAGGTACTTTGCCTTGTAAGCGTAATGCTCTTGCTGGGCCTGTTCCTAGTGTTTCACGAAGCTCTGCCGCTAGGGTAATTATTTCTCTCATTTCCTCTCTCCGAGTTATTTAAAATATATTTTATAACCAGATACCCTAAATAAGTTTACCATTTAAAATGGCTTTCTATTTTCAAGTATTAGTAACGCTCTTTCATAAGACCTACTCTTACAAAAGACGCCGTATAATATTAGAAGTTCATAAAAAATTCAAGTTTTATTTAAAAACATCTTAACTATGCTTCGCTACCGCTGCTGGTTATACTAAATTCTTCAATATAATAGTTTATCGCCTTATTTAAGTCTTCTTCAGTATCAACTGAAATTGGTATAGAGTTAACTTCACAAACTTGGATTTGCATGCCATTTTCCATGGCTCTAAGCTGCTCTAACCTTTCAGTTTTTTCAAGATATGAGGCTGGAAGGCTGATAAATTTCTCTAAAGCTTTTGTAGTAAACCCATAAGCCCCTATATGATAAAGAAACTCTGTTGCACCATTTGGAATAAGAGAGCGTGAGAAATATAAGGCTCTGCCACTATTATCTGTCACAATTTTTACGTTACTCTCAGGAGATGCGTATGCTTGATCTACGCGGGCAGCAAGTGTTGTTATATCAGCTTGGCTATTTTTTAAGCCTTCAGTAAGAGTTACTAAGCTTTGTGGATTTATAAAAGGCATATCGCCTTGAAGGTTTATAATATATTTTATGTTAGGTAGACTTAGCTGCTGGTACGCAGCAAAGGTGCGATCAGTACCAGAAGGTAGTTCAGGATCGGTCATCACTACTTTTCCACCAATACGCTCAATAGTAATTCTAATAAGCTCAGAGTCTGTCGCAACAACAATATTAGAGAAGCCTGCTTCTCTTGCGCGTTCATAAACATGCTGTATCATCGGCTTATGGCCTATTATTCTTAAGGCTTTTTCATGAAGTCTTGTTGAGCCTAATCTTGCTGGAATAACTAAAAGTACGTCAGAATGCATTTAAATTACCTTAATTTTTTAAAAATAATCCTTGACATAATATGAATTATGGTAGATAAAGTAAACCACAATCTAAAAAATAACCATCAAGGTTATATTAATAGAATAAAGAATTTAGTTTAAGGCTCGCAATATACTTGCGCTTAAATTATTTTAAATATCCATTAGGAGCCCGTAGCTCAGCCGGTAGAGCACTTGACTTTTAATCAAGGGGTCCCGGGTTCGAATCCCGGCGGGCTCACCAATTTCCTCAAAATTTTTATTTTATTATACTTCTGCACATAGAGAACTCACAATATACTTGCTTGTATGTTTTTATGGGCTGCTTCTTTTATAAAGAAGCATTTAAATTTAGACCGTCAAATCTTCAATATGATTTTTCTTTGAATAAAGCCAGGAAAGAAGGGTAAGCGCTGCAGCAATAAATATCCCTATAAACAACACCATATCATGTTCATTCAATAAGCCGCAAACAAGCATTGCAATACCGCTTAGTATGCCACGTGTGACTACAATTGTCGAAGATGCAGTCCCTTTAGAATTAGGGAATTTATCTAAGGCTTTTTTCATACAAGCTGGAAAAACAAGGCCAAGCGCAATACAAATAATCATTACATGGATAAGTACTGTATATGGGTTATAAGGAATGATCTTAAGTAAAACTAAAATGCTCCCAATTCCAGCAACGATCATCCCTATAACACCAAGCTTTATCATATTATCAAGCCTAATATTAAGTTTCGTATAGCTGAAAGCAATAAAAGCCTGACAGAGAAGGGGAATAGCTTGAAATAATGAAAACTCTGCAACAGTAAATTTAAATTTAATAATATAGATATAAGCAGATCCTACAGTATAAAGCATATAAGCAGATACAATGAAGGCCATAATTAAACTATGGCTCATAAAATCTTTATTTCGTATTATTACCTTATAATCATGCAACATGCCTGCAAAAGATGGTTTCTTTAAAGTAAAATTAGTTTCAACCATAAAAAATGACATGACAATTCTTGCAAAAACCAAATTAATGAGTAAGAATATAAACCCACCTCTCCAGCCATATTGCAGAGCGATAAAGCCGCCAATCATTGGTGCTATGACAAAACTTAATGGTTGCACAAACTCATTAAGACTAAGCATTTTTGTACGTTCCCTACCAACAAATAAGTCAGAAATAACAGCGCTTATCAAAATAGTAAGTCCACCAGATGCAAGAGCTTGAATAACCCTCCCAAGAAGCAATATTTCAATATTTGGTGTAAATGCTTGCATTGCTTGCCCGATAATCTGAATATCCAGCGCAAAAAGCATAATTTTTCTTCTGCCATAAGCATCTGATAAAGGACCAAGTATAATTCTTGCAAAAATCCCTACTGTGTAAAATATAATAAGTATTAATTGAGAAGCAAAATAGGAAGTATTTAAATCTTTAGCAATATTATGTAGAACAGGGAGATGTATATCCATGCTCATCATGCTAACGGCATTAGCAATAATTGCATAATAAATAACCCAGTTAGGCAGCCGTTCTACAGAATGCTCAATCTTTTCTAACTGTAATTCTTCTACCTTTTCAGTGGTTTCAATATAGTCATGATTTTTTGTCATAATTGTACTTCATAAGAACATTGTCGTTTAAGACAATTTCTTCCTTCTTACTTAAAGCTTCTTTCTGAGCTTTCAATCTATTATTTAATAATATTTCTATCTTTTTAAGCTCACTAAATTCAATTATTAGCTCTTCGCGCTTGGCATTAATTCTATTTGCTAGTGCAAGCAATTCTTTCGAAAAATCTTCTTTTTTTTGGCGTGAAAGCTTTAAAAAACTTTCCAAGAAAAAAGAATACTCAGTATTTTGATAGAGCTTAAGCTCTTGATTGATTGTATTAACTAGAAGTGCTAATTCTTGCTCAAGGGCGCTTTTAATATTCTCAAGCTTATTTATATCAACTATTATAGCATCTATTTTAGTTTTGTGAAGTTTTATTAGAGTTTGCAGTCCCTTCATAATAATTTTGTAAGTTTAAAATTTGTGAAAGAAGTCTAAAACTTGTCTCCATAGCTGTGTGATCATCAGGTTTCTGGCTTAAGAAACTCTCAAGCTGTGGATAATATTGAATAGCCATATCTACTTCTGGATTACTACCTTTTCTATAAGCACCAATTCTTATCATTTCTTCCATATCATTATAAGTAGCAAGTAATTTTCTTGCATAGATCATTAGCCTATTTTCTACTTCTGTATTACATTTTGGCAAGGTACGAGATACGCTCTTTAAAACATTAATTGCTGGAAACCTGCCCCTCTCAGCAATAGCTCTATCAAGTATAACGTGTCCATCAAGTATGCCTCGAACAGCATCTGATATTGGCTCATTATGATCATCCCCCTCGACAAGTACTGTGAAAAGCCCTGTAATATTACCTTTGCCAACTCCAGGGCCTGCTCGCTCAAGCAATTTAGGTAACTCACTAAATACTGTAGGAGTATAGCCTTTAGAGCTTGGAGGTTCACCGGTTGCAAGACCAATTTCACGCTGAGCCATCGCAAATCTTGTTACAGAATCCATAATACACATAACTTCTAAGCCTTGATCACGGAAATACTCAGCAATAGTCATAGTAAGATATGCTGCTTGTTTACGGAGTAGGGGTGGCTCATCACCTGTTGCTACAACAATAATTGCATCTTTTAATCCTTCCTCTCCAAGATATTCATTTAGAAACTCGTTTACTTCTCGCCCTCGCTCACCAATAAGCCCAATGATTTTAACATCGGTTTTTGCATATTTAGTGATCATCGATACTAGTACAGATTTACCAACTCCACTACCTGCAAAAATACCAAGCCTTTGGCCGTAACAACATGATACGAAAGCATCAAGTGCTCTTATACCTAGATCTATTTTAGTTTTAAGTTGGTTTCTTTTTTGTGGGTTTGGTGGAGAATTTCTTAGCGGATAAGGTATTTTACCTTGAGGCAGTAAGCCTTTTTCATCAATAGGTTCGCCAAAACCATTTATAACTCGACCAAGCCAAGATCTATCCGGACGAATTAAATTATCGCCTTGAATTACTTCAACTTTATCATAAACCCCAGCCCCTTCAAGAGAAGAAAAAGGCATTATAAGAGTTTTGTCGCCATCAAAACCTACAACTTCACTAATTATGTCCTTGCCACTTTGTAGCTTAATCGCACATTTAGAGCCAAGTTTTGTAAACTCACCTATACCTTTACATTCTGCTATAATACCTTTAATGCCACTAATGCAACCATATGCCTTAATAGGCTCTATTGCTCTTATATGCTGCTCTAAATTCTGTAATATTTCAATATTGCTCATCGATTCAAGCCTTAAGCTGTTTTATAGAACTGATTCTATTAGATTCAAGCAAGCTAGTAACTAAAAAGAGTGTATAACAAGGTTTAATGTTAGAAAAATAAAGCTGAATGGTGCCAATTGGCGACTATATATCTTTTTAGCTTAAAAGGATTTTTTAAGTAAACATAAACATAATAAGTGTTATTGAGAGGAGTGATAGCATAATGCTTAAGGTAATTATAAAGGCCATTGATTCTGGATCTCCACCTAATTGCTGAGACAAAATATAAGATGTGCCAGCGCAAGGAAGTGAACTATAAAGAATACCTACTGATTTTGCAACACCAGTAACATTAAATAATTTTAAACTAAATAAAGTAACAAGAGGAAGGGCTATAAGTTTAATAAAGCATGTGGAAAGGGCAAATTTAATATGGGTTGTATTTGCTGTAAAACGCAGTCCAGACCCTACACACATAACCCCAATTGCAGTTGCTGCATTAGCAAGGCTTGCAGATAATTTATTAATCCATGGGCTAAATTCCATATTACTATAATTAGCAATGAAACCAAGAATACAGGATAAAATTAACGGGTTGGTAAATAGCTTACCGCCTACTTTTATTATATTTTCAGTAATTGATATTTCTTCGCCTTCCTCGATAGTAGGTATATAAAAATTAAAAACTAGAATACTCAATATATTAGTAATAATCATCATATAACCAGAAGTAATAGCAACAATAGATAAGCCTTCTATATTATAAAGGGAGCTTGCAACCCCTAAGAAAATATAACTATTATATCTAATTGCACCCTGAAATATTGAAGTAAATACAGCATTCTCTATAGAATATAATTGTCTTATACGTAGAACAACAAGGCTAATAATTATAGTAGCAAAGATTAAACTTTCTATAAGATTTAGTACGTTATGTGTCTCAAAATTTGCTTGTGAGATATAACTAAATAATGCAGTAGGGAAGAGTAAATAGTATGAAAGCTTTTCTAGTCCGCGCCAAAATTCTGACGATTTAAGCCAAAGTTTTTTAGACAATGCGCCTATTAATATTAATGCAAATATAGGTAATATACTTTGAAAAATAGTTTGCATAATGGTTGCTTCATCTTTTAATCTTCTTTGACTTACGAAGATTACTTTCGAGCTTTATCGTCTTTAAAGCTTTATTTCATATTATTTAAAA
>JAJFBM010000005.1 GCA_020697135.1 Rickettsiaceae bacterium | reverse complement strand
TTAGACAGTGGTGCAGAGGTTAATCGAACTAATAATGAAGGTAACACTCCATTAATATTTGCGGCGAGTAATGGAAATAAAGATCTTGTGCAACTCTTACTAGACAATGGAGCCGATATTAATCGATTTGGTAATCTAGGTAACACTCCTTTAATGATTGCAGCCTGGAAAGGGTATAAAAATTTAGCCGAGTTGCTCATAAATAATGGAGCAGATATTAATAAAAAAGGAAGAGACGACAATACAGCATTAGACTTGGCTTGTGAGCAAGGTAATGAGAAAATTATTAAGCTTATAAAAGATAAAGTGAAAGAGTTAGAAAATAAAACAATAGTTAAAGAAGCTAGTAAGGAGAATCTTGCTGCAAATAAAGATAGAAGATTACCAACCCGAATAAATCGAATACGCCAGCATCTTAATAAAAAAGAAGGGGCTAAGCCAAAAACTGCCGTAGAAAGACTGCAAGCAGAAAGAGAGCAAAGAAAAAATAACCCTGAACAAAAAAGAGAATTATAAGATGAAGCCTCACGCTTAAAGAGTCATTACGGCAAAGGGATTTTCTCTTCGCTATAATGTTTTAGGTTTTATTGGCAATTGTGTGTAATTTATACATTCTTCTAACATTATAGTTACATATAATATATTTTACTCTCAGTATCTTTCTTAGTAAATGCCATGTTAATATATTTCGTATTATAATTTTACTACATTATAAATGAGAAATATTAAAATGCAAAACACTCAAAATTTTTCCGATGAAAGTAAGACAAGAAAAGAATTAGAGTCGCAAGCTAGTCGCTTAATAACTAATAAGCTTGTAAAAGAAGGAAAATTAGTAATTCAGATTAAGCAGGCAGTAATAAATGAAGATAAAAAAAGTCTTGTAAGTTATTTAAATAAATACTGTAAATTTAAACCTATTAATACTATATCTACCAAAGAAGGGAATTTATTAAATTTTGCTGCCTCTAATAGTAATTTAGAAATATTTTCTTACTTATATGAAAATTTTAAAGGTTTATCTCTTCAGAGTGGTAAAAACTTAAAAACACCTCTGCATGTTGCGCTTGAGTGTAAAAAATTAGAAATAGCGTGCTATATTTTAGAGAATATCCCTGAATTACTCGATATTAAAGATATATATGGTTATACGCCACTGATTGAAGCAGCTGCAACTTTAGAGGATTCTATTTCAAATTTAGATAAATATGAATATAAGCAATTAATCAAGCATTTGTTAGAAAAAGGTGCAAACCCAAATGAGATTGATATAGATGGCAATACCGCTCTTCATAAGTGTCACGATATAAGTTTTATCAAACTAATGGTTGAGTTTAATGCAGATATAACTATTTGTAATCACAAAATGGAGCCTACATTCTTCCGCTCATTGAAGGTGCTTTATAACTTTAAACATGAAGTTGATCGAAGAGTAAATAACTTAAAGAAGACATATTGTGATTTGGGGGGCTTGGAAGAGGAAGCATTGACGGAATATTTATCTAAGATTTTACTAAATAAAAATTCTGAGATATATGATTCCACTAAGCAAATTTTAGAATGTTTTATACAAAACGGGGCAAACTTTAGTCTTGATCCATTAAGTTATGAGTTTGATGCCTTAAAAGAAAATAATAATATTCCTGGAAATTTGTATGTTTATGAGAATTAAGATTCTTTAAATACCAATAAAACTACCTTTAATCATCTATTTCAATATAAGGCTTTACAAAATTTGCTAAGGTTTTTATAAGCTTACCCTGCTTGAAACCTGAATATAGCATAAATTTGCTAAGTTTTTAGCGTTCCCTTAAAGATTATACTTGAATTATTTAACTAAAGTTGGTATAAGTTTGCTAATTTAAATTATATAAAATCGTTAAAATTATTAGTTCTGGAGCAAAATTATATGGCTTTTTATGAATCAACCTTTATTATCCGCCAGGATGTATCTTCTGCCGACGTTGATAAAATTACAGAAGATTTAGTAAAAATTGTTACTGATCATGGTGGGAGCTTAATCAAAAATGAGTATTGGGGGCTTCGTACTCTTGCTTATGAAATCAACAAGAACAAAAAAGGCCACTATGTAATGCTTGGAATAGAAGCTTCAGCTGATGCTACAAGAGAATTAGAGAGAAAAATGAAACTTAATGAGAACATTATTAGATTTGTAACTATAAATGTTGAAGAAATTAGTAAAGAGCCATCACCTATCCTTAAGGGTAAATCCTCGGATAATGAGATTATTGTAGACGTAACTGCTGCAAGATAATTTTGTGCTTAGGTTATTATTTAGAATTTAAAACAAGGAAGTTAAATCAATGTCAGAAACAGCTAATATGAGTAATAAAGCCTTACCAAGGATGGCTGATAGGAATTCAAAAAAAGTTTTTTTTAGAAGAAGAAAAGGTTGTCCACTATCTTTACCAGGTGCTCCAAAAATAGATTATAAAGATCCAAATCTTTTAGAAAAATTTACATCTGAAGGTGGTAGAATATTACCAAGTAGAATAACAAATGTTAGTGCAAAAAAGCAAAGAGCGCTTAAAAGAGCGATTAAAATCGCAAGAGTCCTTGCTCTTATGCCTTTCTTAGGTGGTATTGGAAGATAATATTCTTCCCTTTAATTGCATAAATTAGTTTAAATTTTTTATATAGATCTATTATATAGATTTCGGAGTAAAATAATGGAAGTAATATTAATACAACCTGTAAAAAGTCTAGGGGCTATTGGCCAAGTAGTTAAAGTTAAAGACGGTTTTGGTAGAAATTATCTTATACCTCAAGGAAAAGCGATCAGAGCTACAAATGAGAATAAAAAATTATTTGAAGCAAAAAAAGCTGAAATTGAGAAAAGAAATAATGAAGCTAAATTTGCAGCTTCAGAGATCTCTAATAAACTAAATGGACAAGTATTTACGGTTATTAGGCAAGCTGGTGATGATGGCCGCCTGTATGGTTCGGTTAATACTAAAGAATTAGCTAAAATTATCTCTACGAAATATACGGATGTAAAACATTCTGATATAGTATTAAATGAAGCTATTAAAAATATTGGTTTACACGAAATAAATCTTGCACTTCACTCGGAAGTTCAACCGAAGGTATATATCAATGTTGCTCGCACTGAGTCAGAAGCACAAGATGCACTCCGCGCTCACACTGCTGCCAATAGTCAAGAACAAGATAAAGCATCCGCTGCTTAAATAATTTATTCAGACAGAAAGTAAATTTTCTATAAAACTTACTTTCTGTCTTTTTACCTCTAAGCAATTCCTTTCAAATTTATTTATAAACTACTTTCAGTAACATCATTAACTTCTCCTTCAACATTTCTTATTTGCTGAAGCTTCTCGAATAATTCTTTATTCATAATATCAATCATTTTTTGATTTTCTTCAGGGATTGTGTATGAGTAATTATTTGTTTCAGAATAACTTTCAATATTAAATAATATTGAGTAACTATTCTCTATATAATCTTCTGCCTCATCTGTATCATCAGTGCTATATAAATCTGAATCATATTCATTATCTCTTATATAGTTTGCTTCTAACTCTTGAATTTTTTGGTTTATTTGGAAGTTTTCTTCGGTGGTAATTATATTTATAGAGTTTGCAGAGTTAATTTCATGTTCGGTATAAGAGTTATGAAGAGAGTTTGGAGGAGTGCTCTTTAATTCTGTTTCAGAGTTCTCATCCTCAGTATCAGAATTTGAGCACAAATCTTCTCCTTTTTCTTCCATGATTTCTATAACACCTAATATATTGATTAGCTGCTTATTAAAATCTGCAACATTGCTAATCAACTTTAATATGTTCAATTTAAGCGATTTTGTATTATTTGTATTTTGCAATATATTAGCGTGATTTTTAAGCATGTCATATTGTACATTTAAATATTCATAGATTTCTTTTGTTGGTTCTTCGTGGTTCATAGAATAGCTCCTGTTGGTTTCATATAATTAATCATGAAATCATTAACAAATCGTTTAAGTAAAGTAAAAAAAATAATATTTTATATTAATGTAATACCAGTTGTGGCTAAGTGAGTTTTAGTTAGTGGTCTAAATTATGTCACAAAGAAGGGATAAGCAAGTTGCTAGAGAGCCTTTATTGATAGAATGGTCTCACTTAAGCGGTAACATTTTTTAGTTCAACCAGACAAATATTAGGCAATTCGCCAATTTGTTCTATATTGTTTGCTGTGATCCAAAATTGTGTTTTTGTTGCAATCAAATGCTCCAATAAAGATTTGCGGCGGATAGCATCTAAATGTACTGTAACTTCGTCAAGGAGGACAATTGGTAGGGTAGAAGTCCATTTGCTTTTTGCATAAATTTCAGCAAGTATTATTGATATAAGAAGAGACTTTTGTTCGCCCGTTGAACAAATATTAGCAGGTTTTTGCGTGATAGGATGAAAAGCATTTAAATCCGTACGGTGTGAGCCGAAATTAGTTCTTTTTGTTTGTGTATCTATTTCACGATTATTATAAAGTTTTTCTTTAACTAGGTTTTCTAGTTCTAAAGCTGTAAAATTTTCTGCAATAGATTCTAGATCACCTTCTAGCGATAATTGCGCTTTAATAAATTCACTCTCAAAAGAGATTATAGATTCTTGTAATGCATGCAATGTTTGAAGCCTTGCAAAAGCAATGGCAACAGAAGTTTCGGCAATTTTTTCTTCAAGGAGACTTAACCATTGAGGGTTTCTAGAACTTTGCAAAAGAATAGCGCGTTCTCGCACATAATATTCATATTTATTAATACGCGCTGAATGTTCGGGGTCAAATGTATAAACCATTCGATCAAAGAATCTTCTCCTATCAGAAGAAGGTCCTATAAATATATAATCCATTTGTGGAGTAAGCCAAATAACACTATTAACTCGTGCTAGCTCAGCGTTAGTAATTTTGCTTCCATTAAAGAAAATAGATCTTTTTGAGCCATCAATATCTCTATTATAGAAAGAAGATAAGGTAATTTTACCTAGCGGACTAGAGATTTTTGCTTCGACGTTCCAATGATTGTCAGTAAAACTATTTCCTTTAGGGCAAATATCATCAAATTTAGTATTTTTTAAACCTTTGCCTGGAAATAAAAGAGAGATTGATTCTAAAATATTAGTTTTACCTACACCATTTTGGCCTAAAATAACTACTGGATTTGATTCTGTTCTTAAAAAAAAATTATCAAAATTGCGATATGAGGTTAATTTAAGCTCTTCTAAAGAGCACCTTTTAACCTCATTACCTTGCATAAATTTATCCACTCTAAAGTAATTTTAATTATACCTTAATAGGCATTACAACAAATAAAGAGTGTGGATCGCTTGTATCCTTAATTAATGCAGGGGAGAAAGAATCTTTAAGCTCGATTGAAACTTCCTTGCCTTTTATTGCATCAAGCACATCTGTAATATATTTAGGATTAAAGCCAATAGATAAAGCAGTATCACCTTCATATACTAGAGAAGTGTTATCTTTATCGCCTGCAGGGGAAGCCTTTAAATATTCACGTGCGCTTCCACGTGCTTCGCCAAAGGCAGAGAATTCTACCCCTTCAGTAGAAATTTCCATCTTAATAGCTCTAAATTTCTCTACAGTAATTGTCGCAACCCTATTTATTGCTGAAGCAAATTGTTTAACATCTATCATTAACTTATTATTATTACCCTTAGGTATAAAGGCTTGATAGTCAGGGAAGTTTCCATCTATTAATTTTGAAATTAAAGTAATTTTATTACAAACGAACTTCGCTTTAGTGTTACTTAAATCTACTGATACTGCATGGTCTGTGCAATGTGCATCTTTGAGGATTTTTTGAAGCTCTAAAGCTGCTTTTTTGGGTAAAATTATACCAGTATGGTTAACATTTGCTGGAGCTTCGGTATAAGCAAGAGATAGCCTGTGCCCATCAGTTGAGGCTGCAGCAAAATATTTATGCTCATTTTCTGTAATTATATGGAAATAAATTCCATTTAAATTATAACGTGTTTCTTCGGTGGAAATTGAAAATTTTGTACTATCAATAAGTTTAGCAAGGCTTTCACTTGCGATGCTAAACTGAGTAACAGAATCAGTTTGTTCAAGCGTTGGAAATTCATGCGCTGGTAAAATAGACAAATTAAATTGGCAATTCTTACCAAGAACCATAAGCTGTTCTGTTTCTGGAACATATTGCAGTCTTACGGTTTCATCAGAAATATGTCTAACAATATCGCTCAAGGTTTTAGCAGCAACAGTAAGCTCGCCTGCTTTAATAGGTTGCACACCAATCTGTTCTGATATAGATAGGTCCATATCGGTTGCAGTGATAATTAGCTGTGTTTCTTGAACGCTAAGTTTAACATTTGATAGAATGGGAATAACATTTTTTTTCTCTACAACAGAATTTAAAAGTCCTAGTGCTCTTCCTAAATCTTTTGTTTGGGCTTCAATTTCAAATTGTATTAAACTATTTTGATTTTCTACTGACTCGTTAAGTTCAAGCGTATTTTGAGTATCAACAGCAGTTTGCATAAAAGATCCTTAATTTAGTATTATCCGGTATAATAATGGTATTACGTCCTAAGTATATTACAAGAAAAAACAAAAAAAGAGAACAAGAAACTTTTTTATATTATACAAACCTTTTGTTATAATATTATTTTGTAAGTATTACTTAACTTTGTAAAATTCTTGTAAGTAAATGAATCTCTTCTTGTAGTTCTAGATCACTATTACATAATTCCTCTATTTTACGAACAGCATGAATTACAGTTGTATGATCTTTTTTACCAAATTTTTTACCAATATCCGTTAAACTTTTGGATGTAAGTTGTTTAGCTAAAAACATTGCTATTTGTCTTGGTCGTGCAACAGATCTTAGCCTTTTATCTGATGACATATCTGATAATTTAATATTATACCTTTCTGAAACTTTACGTTGAATTTCTTCTATTGTAACAACTCTTTCGTTTGAGCGGAGTAAGTCTCTTAAAATTTCTTGAGTGCTTTCAATATTAATTTCTCGTCCCACTAGCGTTGAATGAGCGATTACTTTATTTAATGCGCCTTCTAACTCCCGAACGTTAGAACTAATTTTGGCAGCTAGGAATTCTAAAACATTAAGAGGTACATGGACATTCATTTGCTCAATCTTAGATTGTAAAATCCCAAGTCTAAGCTCATAGGTTGTACTGTGAACATCTGCAACAAGCCCCCATCCAAGCCTTGATTTTATTCGGTCTTCAATATTATCTAAATCAGAAGGAGAGCGGTCACAAGAAATAACCATCTGCCTATTATCACCCATTAGAGCATTAAATGTGTGGAAGAATTCTTCTTGCGTACTATCTTTGCCACAGATAAATTGAATATCGTCAATCATAAGTACATCAACAGAACGGAAATGTTCCTTAAACGACATAACATCTTTATTGCGCAAGGCTTTAACAAATTGATACATGAATTTCTCAGCTGACATATAGACAACCTTGCGATTTGGGTCAATTTGTCTTATATGGTGAGCAATAGCATGCATTAAATGGGTTTTACCAAGCCCAACACCACCATAAAGGAAGAGGGGGTTTGATTCAGAGACAGCTTTTTTAGATTCAGCAACAGCAAGCGCTGCTTCAAAAGCAAAAGCATTTGATGTGCCAACTACAAAGCTTTTAAAGGTAAATCTTGGGTCTAATGCTGATTGGGAAAAAACATCATTACTATTAGCGGTGCCTGCTTGTGCTGGGTCTTCATCCTCAGGTTTAATGTTGAATAATGGAGCGCTTTGTGTTTGGGCTGTTTCTGATACAATTAACTCCACATTCATAATATTACTGTCGTAATGCATCCATAAATGGGAAATAAGTTCAAAATAATTAGTTTGTACCCAATCTTTCATGAATTTTGTAGGTACAGCAAGTACTATTTCATTTGAACTTGAATCAATTAAAGAAATTTTGCTGAACCAGCTTTTATACACGGCCTCACCAAATTTTTTAGTAAGGTCTTGTTGGATTTGGATCCACAAATTTTCATAATAATGATTATTATTTGCCGCAAGGCTTGCAACTTGATTAACTAACATTTTCTAATAATTCCCATGGTAAGTTATTTGATTTCCAACCGAGTCCTAAATGGTTTCCCTCGAAACCATCGGCAATATTAAAGCAATTAGCAAACCCGTGAGATTTGGCAAAAGCAGCAGCTTCATATGAACGTGCACCAGATCTACAAATAAAATAAATAGGGGTTGACTTATCTTGAATATTTTTCTCTAAAGTTTCTATAAAATTAGCATTCACTGCCATATCAGGTAAAGTTCTCCAGCTTATTAAAAATAATGCATTTTGTAAAAGAGGCTGTAATTTTGGTTTGCCAATCTTTTGCCACTCTGGTTCAGTCCTCACATCAACAAGAATAGCATTTATATTCTTAGTAATAGATTTCCAAGCTTCTTCAGAGCTGATATTTTCAATACTCATATTCTTTTATACTCAAAAATCAGAATTGATAAGTAATCTATATATTATAGAAACGAAGTTCGGCAAAAAATTTTTGTTTATTTTAGAAAAAAACTTTCAAGTAATGATAAGCTTGCCGCAAGTTTGAATAAAAGCTATAAATAAAAATTCCTTAAGACTTACGCTTATAACTCAATGGCTATGCTATATTATACTTATTATAATTATGCATTTACATATTATTAATTATAAGATAAATATACCTTTTACGGATAAATTTGCAAGTCTAATAATGATTAAACATAACAATAAAAATTTTTCTCACTCTAATTCTGCTTCATCTATTGAGGTTATTGATAACCGAGAAAGAAATAATAATATAAAGCGACTTATATATAGAAGTAAAAATCGTGGTTGTAAAGAGAATGATTTGCTTCTAGGCAATTTTGCTGAACAGGAATTATATAATTTGTCTGATGATGATTTAGAAGTTTATCAACTCTTCATTGAAGAAAATGATAATGACATATTATGCTGGTTGACTGCTAGAAAAACAGCAAAAGAGAAATATAAAGATTTAATTAGTAAAATTCTTAATATGATTAAGTAATAATGACCGTTAAAATTAATGCTCCTTTAAGAGCAAAAAGCTTTGTAACGCAAAATTTATATCAAAAAGATACTGGCGATGTATTGTGTCTCTGCGCAAGTGAAGAAGAGGCAATATGTATTTATAATGAAATAAAGTTTATTGCTCCAGCTACGCCTCTCATGCTTCTTCCAGCTTGGGATTCGCTGCCCTATGATCGGGTATCGCCTAGTAACAAGGTTATGTCCGAGCGAGCGCAAATTTTATGCGATATGGCGTCATCTGATGGTACTTTTATTTTAATAGCTTCAATAAATGCAGTACTTAATAAATTGCCGCATGAAAAAGAGCTTTTAGAGTCTAAAATCGAATTATTTTTAGGTAAAGCAATTTCTAGGAATGAGCTTATAAATTTTTTAATTCGGAATTCGTTTAACCGGTCTGATATTGTAACGGATGTCGGAGAATTTGCTGTTAGAGGGGAGATAGTAGATATAGTTTTATCGCATGGTGAAGGGGTAAGAATAAATTTTGAGTGGGATAAAATAAGCCAAATTAGAAATTTTGAACTTGATTCGCAGATAACGATAGGTAAAAAAGATAAAGTTATAATATATCCTGCAAGTGAGCTTAAAATAATAGATGAAACAATAGAGACCTTTAAAGGAAACTTCTTAACTAAATTTGGTATAAAAGGCACTGAGAGCACGCTTTATAATAATATTATGAATAAGGTTAAGGTTAATTCGACTGAATATCTTTTACCTTTATTCTATGAATCACTAACTAATATTTTTAGCTATTTAAAATATCCTAAAATAATAATTGATGATTTGACTCATGCTTCTTTAAGGGAGTATCGAGAGCAAATTGAGGATTTCTATCAAGCACGCCAAGATTTTAAAACAAGCGATAATGTATATTTCTGCCTTCCACCAAGTGAGATATATATAACGGATGAAGAGCTCAATAACGAGCTTGCGCAAAGTGAGAGTTTTATTATTGATGCGAACGCACCGGGTGATATATTAGTAATTCCTAATTTTCATGTTGAGAGTAGTTTAGAGCAACTTACATCTCTAGACTTATTAGTTAAATTTATAAATCAGCGTAAGGCGAAGAAGACTATAATATGTTGCTTTAGTAAGAGTAGTATGGAGCGTATAACTACTATACTTCGAACAATGTCAATTACTTGCCAAGAAATAGAATCAATTAAGCAAGCAAGTAATAATATAAATATTACATTACTGGCTCTTAAAAGTGGATTTGAAACAAAAGATTATATTTTTGTCAGCGAACAGGATTTGTTTGGCGATAAGGTTTCGAAGCCTCAAGCTTCCAAAAAACGTTTAAAGAATATTTTGCTAGAAGCTGAAAGCTTAACTGAAGGAGAACTTGTCGTCCATAAGGATCATGGCATTGGCAGGTATCTTGGTGTTGAAATTTTAACAGTTTCAGATCAGCCGCATGACTGTTTAAAGTTAATCTATGCTAATGATGATAAATTATATATTCCTGTTGAAAATATTGATCTTATTAAACGCTATGGTAGTGATGAAGGGGAGCTTGATAAGCTTGGTGGCGTTGCTTGGCAGCAGCGAAAAGCAAGACTTAAAAACCGTATCACAGATATGGCTGCAAAATTGCTTAAAGTTGCAGCAGAGCGTAGTGCAGCGTTAATTGAAACTGGCCAAATATCTGATGAACTTTACGAAGAATTTGCAGCAAAATTTCCATATCCTGAAACTGAGGATCAGTTAAATAGCATTTATGAGATAAAAAATGATCTGCAGTCAGGAAAACCGATGGATAGGCTCATATGTGGGGATGTTGGCTTTGGTAAAACCGAAGTAGCTATGCGTGCGGCGTTTATGGTTGCAGCAAGTCAATTTCATGAGGGGCGAAAACAAGTTGCGGTAATTGCCCCAACTACCATATTGGCAAGGCAGCATTATGCAAGTTTTAAGCAGCGATTCCACGGTTTTAAATTTAGGATAAAGCAGCTCTCACGTCTTGTAAGTGCAGCAGAAGCAAGGGAGATCAAAAAGCAGCTTGCAAATGGTGAGATTGATATAATAATCGGCACACATGCGCTACTTGCAAGCGGCATTAGCTTTGCTAATCTTGGCTTACTTATAATAGATGAGGAACATCATTTTGGTGTTAAGCAGAAGGAAAAGCTTAAAGAGCTTAAGCAAGGCGTACATGTTCTAACGCTCTCAGCGACACCAATTCCTCGTACTTTACAAATGGCATTATTCGGCCTAAGGGATCTTAGTCTTATTGCTACCCCACCAATAGATAGACTCTCAGTCCGTACTTCAGTATTGCCATTTGATACTGTAATAATCAGGGATGCGTTAATGAGAGAGCATTTTAGAGGGGGCAGAAGCTTTTATGTGGCACCTCGAATTGCTGATCTTGAAAAAATTGAAGAGCAATTAAAGAAAATTGTTCCAGAACTTAAATATCGTATTGCGCATGGTCAAATGCCGCCTTCAGAGATTGATAATGTGATGAATGATTTCTATGATGGTAAATTCGATATATTACTCTCAACTACTATTATTGAATCAGGTCTTGACGTACCAGCGGCTAATACTATCATAATCCACAAGGCAGAAACACTTGGCCTTAGCCAACTTTATCAGCTAAGAGGACGCGTTGGTAGAGGCAAAATACGTGGCTATGCGTATCTAACGCTCAACCCTAAAAAGAAGCCTACAAAGGAATCATTAAAGCGACTTGAAATAATGCAAACAGTTGACTCACTTGGTGCAGGATTTACTATAGCAAGCCATGATATGGATATGAGAGGTTTTGGCAATCTTGTTGGGGATGAGCAATCTGGGCATATTAAAGAGGTCGGGATTGAGCTTTATCAAGATATGTTAAAGCAAGCAATAGAAGCATTGGGTGATACTACAATAGAACTAGATAATGACAAACAATTCTCACCAACAATTAATCTTGGTCTTTCGGTATTTATTCCAGAGGATTATGTTAGTGATGTTTCGCTTCGTATAGGCTTATATAGAAGAATTGCTGACCTTATTAACCAAGAAGATCTTGATAATTTTAGATATGAATTGCTAGATAGGTTTGGGCCAATTCCACAGGAACTACAAAATTTACTTGATATTTTAAATATAAAATTTGAATGTCGTGCGCTTAATATAGAGAAATTAGATGCGGGTCCTAAAGGGCTTACGCTTAAATTTAGAGAAAGTCCTGTTAGTGCAGAAATAGTTTTAAAGTATATTCAAGCAAATCCGAGATCTAGTAAATTAAAACCTGAAAATAAACTTATTATACTTAAAGATATTGATCTGAGCATTATTGTAGATGAGGTTACAAAGCTGCTTAATGGGTTGAAAAAGTTTGGTTGATAATGTTTATCTTAAATATAAAATAATGTAGAAGAAACTGATTTTACTATAATACCATATTTAAAACTTACTCAGCGTCGTTATAATTTTATATAAAATATTAATTATAAAAAAAGCTTAATATGAACGTTCAAGTTAAACTTTTAAAAGATTGTGTTTCAACAGTGCCTAAACTTTCAAAAATTTGTTTTGATATATTAGGCAAATGGTCCCCTAATGTTTCGTTTGAAGAGACAAAATCTTGGTTTGAAAATTGGTGCAATGAAGATCTACCTTTAGCTCTTGTAGCTTTGAAAGATAATGACCCAATAGGCATGTGTTCATTACAAATGAATGATGGAATCCAAAACGACTTGTCACCTTGGCTGGGAGATTTATGTGTAGATCCGCAATATCAAAATAAAGGTATAGGAAAGCTTCTAATCTCAGCAGCAAAAAATAAAGCAAAAGAATCTGGTTTTAATAAATTATATCTCTTCACCCCCGACAAATCTCTTCCAGAATACTATATTAATTTGGGTTGGAATATAATTGGCGAGGATAAATACCATAATAATAATGTTACAATTATGGAAATTGAATTATAAATAAATAGATAAATTTATAAAAACTAATATTTTGACAATAAGGATTTAAATAAGCTTTACAAACTTATTGTTCCTTGACTCTATAATCATTTAACCCATAATTAATGAAGGGTAGATCAATATATAATATATTAAAATGAAACATTTTCTTCGATTAGCTGCAAATACTCGTACTAGCTTTGCTGGTAACTTAAATATATTCAAAAAGCCATTGGCAAGTAATTATAATTTGAACTCTGCTCTTAATTCATTTAGGAGCTTTTCAAGTAAAAAAGAATTTACTGAAAATTCAATTAGTAGCCTTCTTCAATCGGCAAAGTTAAAATATGAGAAAATAGAACCTAAAATTGATAAGTTTAAAGCTAATGAACTTTATTGGACGCTTCAGCATTATAAAATATCTTATAAAATCACAAAAATTATATAAAGAGATTTTAGATCTTCAGGAATTGGTGACAATTGCCCATAATAATTTTGGTAAGGAAAATACGCTAAAAGATCTTTATAAAAATCTTGAGAAAAAAACTGATAATATGAAAAATTTATTGGTTAAAAATGCCTCTGCTTCTCAGGAAATATTTTTTATTTTAAATAATAAAAAACTTGCGCCAGACGTAGAGGAAATTAAAAAAGATAAAGAGACAGAATGGATGAAGGTAATATGTAATTATAACCTTGCTGCATCAAAATTTGCCTTTATTAAGGATTCTTATAAAGCGCTAAATGAAACTTTGGATAACCCTTTTGATTCCTTTGTTAAATCTACTTCTCTTGTTGCATGTACCCTTAATTCTCTTAAGCCGGCGAATGAAGATTTTATTGATAAAGTTAAGAAGTTTGATATTAGCTTAGCGAAATTAGAGGAGTTTTTGAGTTTAAAAAACTGTGAGAAAGAAATCTTAAGTAAAAACTCTGCATGTTTTGATGAGACTCATATTTCAAGCCACAATGAAGCAGGAAAAATGAAAGATGATAATGTTGGATATTCAGATTATATAGGGGGAATCTTTTTTGCTAGCTTAGCTTTAAGTTCTATTATAATGGGTGCAGTAGAAGATCAATATTTAGATTCAGAAGAATAATTATATGAGGCTTATTAGGTTCTGTTAAGGTTTCTTATATAATGATATTTTGAGTATCTGCCATGGGGTTTTAATTAAAGCTGCTTGCGTAAGAAATCTAAAATCACGTAGAAAAGGTAAGATGAGATTAACAGGTGCCATAGTGAAATAATTAATTTCATCAAATTTAAATCTATATTGGTAAAACTCAAATTCCAACCACGGGTGGATTCGGTATGAATTGTTGCAATAACAGGGTCATTCCAATAATGAAAAAATTCATGCTGTATATTATAGAAAGCGAGTACAATATTTATAATGAATAGAACTAATGAAATTTTTAGAAAAGTGAAATAATCAACTTTAAAAAACCTATTTAAGATAAGCATAAAAGATAAATATAAATAAGGTATAATTTGATAACGACAAGGTAGGCTATAAATATGATCTAATATTGCTTCAGTAAAAAGCAGTAACGACATAATAAATATACTACATATAGTTAATATTCTAAGTTGATGCTCGATAATTATTATTTTTTTTTGCATAATCTGATTAAGTATATTTAAAAAAAACTCAGCTCTTATAAATTATAATAAGTAAAATATAAAGTTAGATCAAGTATAGTTTAATACAATATTAATATTATTTAAGTAATTATAGTGATAAATTTTGCATATATTATAGCAATCTTGTAAAATATGTTATAATTTCTAAATTATAAGAAGAATTATATATAATGCTACAATCTACTGATTATAATTTTTTAAAGCAAGATGTTGAGACTATCCTCAAACTTAGGAAGCCTACTATTGATGCTTTAAAGCGACTTGGTATAAACTCCTTTAAAGATTTATTGTTTCATAGACCTTTACATGTAATGACTAGGAAATTATCACCTGACCTAAGAAGGGTCCAAACGGGGGATCAGGTTGTAATTGAGGTAGAAATTAAAGAAATATCTCTGGCAAAAAGATTTACTCGAACACCAACAAAAATTTACTGCGAGAATGAAGAAGGCCAAGGTTTAATCCTTGTATATTTTAATAAAATTCCACCCTTTATACTCAGCTCGCTGAAAGTTGGTTCAAAAAAGATTGTTGCTGGAAAAATTGAAAGACATTTTGATTATATTCAAATTACCCATCCTGAATATTTACTTAAAAAAGAAGGTTTAAGTGAGCTCGAGCCTATATATCCATTAACTTATGCTATAAATAATAGGATGCTTTCTAACCTTATCCAGGCAGCATTAAAGAAATTACCAATTTTTGATGAGTGGTTACCGCAAGCTTTAATCGATAAATTCCATTTGCTTAAATTTAATGATGCACTAAATTTACTCCATAATCCATCCTCGAATGATGCATTAAATATGCGGGGTCTCAGGAGGCTTGCTTGTGATGAATTATTTGCTAATCAAATGATGCTTGGTCTTGTTCGTAAGATTAGGCAATCGGTAAATGGGCGTTCATTCAAGCTTGAGAATAATCTTCAGCGTCAAGTTTTAAAGCATCTTGGTTTTGAGCTTACAGATAGTCAAGAACAGGCAATTAATGAGATTGAACGAGACCAAGTAAGCCCAAGTAAAATGATGCGTATTTTACAAGGCGACGTGGGCGCGGGCAAAACGTTAGTGGCGCTTATGACGATGTTGAATATTGCTGCAAATAATGCTCAGTCCGCTTTAATGGTGCCAACAGATATTCTTGCAAATCAACATTATGTATTCTTTAAAAAAGCGTTAGAGGGTACTGATATTAAAGTAGCCTTACTTACTGGTAAAACTAAGCAGAAAGAAAGAAAGGAGATATTAGAAGGGCTTGCAAATAATAGCTTAAATATCATTATTGGTACACATGCATTATTTCAAGAAAAAGTTGAATTTGCAAATCTTGGCTATGTAGTGATTGATGAACAGCATCGTTTTGGTGTGCAACAAAGGCTTGATCTCATGGAAAAAGGGGAGGGGGTAGATGTGCTTGTAATGACAGCAACTCCAATTCCAAGAAGCTTAAATTTAGTATTATTTGGCGATATGGAGGTTTCAAAGCTGCATAGTAAACCAAAAGGCAGGCTACCAATTCATACATCATGTATAAGCGAAAAGAAGGTGCAAAATCTAATAAATTCCTTAAAAACTATACTTGATAAAGGGCAGAAACTTTACTGGGTTTGCGCACTAATCGAGCAAAAGGAAGATAAGGATAAAGAAAATATCCAAGATGATTATCTTATTACAGATGCAACTCTTCGGGCAACTATACTTGAAATGCATTATCCTGGACGAGTAGCAGTTATTCATGGTAAAATGCAGGCTGCAGCTAAAGATGCTGTAATGGAAGAGTTCCGCCGTGGAGATAAGGATATTCTAGTTGCAACAACAGTAATAGAAGTAGGGGTTGACGTGCCAAGTGCAACTTTGATGGTCATCGAAAATGCAGAAAAATTCGGCCTTGCCCAGCTTCATCAACTACGTGGAAGAGTGGGTAGAGGTGCCGATCAATCTCATTGTGTGCTTATATATGGATCGAGAGTTTCAAATGTTGCAAAAGAGCGACTAAGTATCATGAAAGCAACAAATGATGGTTTTTATATCGCTGAACAAGATTTAAAATTACGTGGAGGTGGAGAGTTACTTGGAACAAAACAAAGCGGAGAACAGACATTTATTATTGCTGATTTGTTAAGAGATTTAGATCAGTTAACTGCTGTTAATTACTTGGTTAGCAAGCTGTTAATAGATTTAAATAAGTTAAATAAAAATTCTTTTACTCAACTGTTTTTATTATTCGGATATAATAATTACGCAAAATTATTTAACTTAAATTAACTCATAATTGTTTTGCATATTTATTTAAGAAGATTAAATTAGTAGGAAATAAATAAATTTTATTAATAAACACCTCTAATTTAAGGGATATTTTATGCGGTCTTTATATAACTCTAAGCCTACAAATAAAAAAAATCCTTTTAAATTAGATAAAATTTTATCGGATACTCTTGTTGATGCAAAAAACTTTGATTCTGGCTTATTAGATATAATAGGAAGCGACAGTGAAAATGACTGTGAAATAGACAGTGAAATGCATAATGATTATACTTTAGAAAATGAAATATCCCGTGGAAGTAACGGGGATATGTTGTTTTTACAAGAAAAAAAAGAGGTTTTTAGCAGTTTTGAAGAAAGAGGGGGTAGTCCTGATTTAATGTTTGAAGATGCACAAAGTGTTTTTAATGAGTTAAAGGAATATCCTATACACAAAGATGGTTTACCAGAAAAGCCTATCACTGCTCCATTGAAACATAGTTTATCCTTGGAGGAAAGAAGTTTATTACAAAGTATCCCAGAATACACTCAAGCTCCGCAAGCAAAAAGGGTTCAGAATGAAGAGAAAGAGAAATATAAAAGAGATGAAGCTAAAATAAATAGTATAAAAAGTAAAATTCCTCATTTAACTCGTTCTTCTGATGAAAGCGATCTTATATGGAATAAAATTTTACCTCCTTTGCATGAAAGATCTGATTTTCAACAAACTAGACTGAATAAAAATTTGATTAAAGCTGTTGAAGAGATAAATAATGAGTGGGCTCGTAGCCTTATAGAAAATGGTGCTGATATAAATTTTAGAAATATAGATGGGGAAACTCCTACAATTTACTGTGTTAAAATGCACGAAACATTGAATCCATATTATGATATCTTAGTTAATCATCCTAAGCTAGATCCCAATATTAAAGATAATGTAGGAAATACGGTTTTTCACTATTTTCCGGTTCAATATGATGATAGAGCCTTTGATATGTTAATTAAAGGTTTGGTGCGTAATAAAATTTCTTTTGATTTAAACCAAAAAAACAATGCGGGTTATACTCCCCTCCAAGAGTCGGTAAAGTTTGGAAGCATTAACATTGCCAATATCTTGATTGATAACAATGTAGATGTAAATCAGATTCACGAAGATACTGGCAAGAATTTACTTCATATGATAGCTCCAATCCCGGTGGAAAATAAAAAAGATGAAATTTTTGCATTTATTGAATGTATCATTTTTGAAGGAGTAGATATTGAGGCTAAAGATAAGGAGGGAAAGACCCCATTAATATATGCCATAGAAAGCGTTAATATCCCTACAATTGAGTTATTCATTAACTATGGTGCTGGTTTAAACGAGAAAACATTAAAAGAGTTTAATAATCTAACAAGCTTCCAATATATGCTTCAGCTTTGCAAGTATCCTGAGAAAGGGACGCAATATTATAAGGTGCAAAAGCAAAATGCTGAAATGCTTAA
The DNA here is from genome assembly GCA_020697135.1 of Rickettsiaceae bacterium. Taxonomy (GTDB): domain Bacteria; phylum Pseudomonadota; class Alphaproteobacteria; order Rickettsiales; family Rickettsiaceae; genus JAJFBM01. The sequence continues at coordinate 32,450 of JAJFBM010000005.1, read as the reverse complement.
AGAATGGATTTCTGAGTCTATAACTAAAACAATCAATGATGATAAAAGTTGGTGGACTAATAAAAAGGATATTAAATTATTATTATGGCTAAGTAAATTTTTAAAGGAATATTCACGCTCAGAGCTAAATAAAAATGATGGTTTTATAAATAGAGACTTTTTCAATATAAAATTTCTTAAAAGTACTTTCGATCCTTATGAGCTATATTTAAAAATATTTCAGAAGGTAAAATATATAGCTATATTACCCACACTTCTAAACTTCTGCGAATATTCAGACCAAAGTGATAAAGCTTTTGAAGTTGCTGAAATGTCAATTCGTGCTAATAAAATCTTAAAAGAAGATTTGATAAAAAGTCTTACTAATATATTAATTAACCCAAAATTCAAACAAGATGTAGATTTACGTACTAAGCATTATGTATGGGATAAAGTAATTGATTTTGTAAATAAAAATAAAACAAATATATTAGATTTTCTTAGGAAGAATTCAGATCAAACCGATACACATGACGCCTCAACTCAGGATGAAACTTTAGAATTAGGGAGTCCTAGAAATCAAGATAATGCTCTAGAAGAAGAAAAAGAGATTGAAAAAGAATTTGAGAAGCTTGATATCAAGTCTACTATAGATGATAAGCAGAATTCTCAGCCTAAGCAACAAAATATTAATTCTGAGTCTCAAGATAAAGAGAATTCTTCACTGCAAGGGTTTGATGCCTGCAACAAGGCGAATAGCAATATAGATGATGAGCTTAAATATGATGATTTCTCAAAGAATATGTCAAATTTAGAGCAATTTCCACAAGTATTATATTCATATTATCCTATGAGTCCTGCTTCACAGAAAAGACATGCTGATACATCTAAGAAAGCTCCTGATTCTCCAAAAAAGGTTAAGCTAATTCCTTTAGAAAGGAAAATTATAATCCAAAATACAAAATTATCTACTGAAAATTTAGATGAATCAGAAAGTGGGTTAATGGGAGATTCAGCAGATGCGTAAAAAGTCGTACATACTCGTATAAATATTCAATTAGAAAATTTGAGGCTGTTTATGTTTAAGAGACTATTTAATTTTTTAGGATTTAATAATAATAAAAAAGAAGAATCTAATACAATAAAGTCAGAAGGCAGAATTGCTGAAGAAGATCCTTTATTGGTAAATCAAGAAGCCGAAGAATATAAGCAGCATCAAGAAAATACTGAGCAAAAAGCTCTCTCACAAGATAAAGTTTCAACAAGGGATAATACTCATAAAAGATTAACTAGAAAAGTAAAAGATAGTAAAATGACTAAATCTTTATCTGATTTAGAGACAACTATACCAGATAGTTTTTTAGAGAGAAATCACAAACCTATTTTTAAAGTTATTGAAAGTCATAAAATTGGAGAAGAGAAATCTTCTAAGAACGTTGAAAATAGGGAAACTGAGCAAGCAAACATTTTATATAATAAGCTAATATCGGAGATAGGAGTTGATACCAAGCTTGAGAGCGATTTTATTAAACAACAAGTAATAGATTTGCTTAATTCTTATAATATTATTAAAGGTAATATAACTTCTTATAATGACGTACAGTCAAAGCTTATTGATTCATTAAAGCAAGGATCGTATGAATTATTAGAAGGTTATGTTTGCGACAAGAACGAAGTTAATAATAATATTTCAATTGAAATAATGGTTGCAGTATTAGAAGCTTCAAGAGAAAAGAAAATATCCTTTGAACCTAGAATTTTAGCCAAGTGGATTGATTTGAAGCTAAATTATTTTGCAGAAAGTGATAGTTATTTATTGGATGATCAAGGGATTAAGACGCTTCAATGGATTGGTAAGTTTCTTAAAGCATCAATTCAGCAATTTGATGCTACTCATGATTCATCTTGCCTAATAAGCGGTGATTATTTTTTTAAAACTTATATGAAGCTTCATAACATAGTTAAAGAATCAATTCTAACTTTAGTGTTATTTAATATCTATAATGATAAACGCATAGAAAAAATCAAGCCTAGTAATTTAAAGCTGTTTTTATATGAATATCTTGATTTGACAACTTTAAGATATTTAGATGATTTTAGTAAAGGAAGGGTCAATTTAGATATTATAAACTTAAAGGATAAATCTTTCATTCAAGCGAAAAAGAAAGCAAACAAAATATTAAATGAATATATTGATAAATTTCAATCCTATATACATTATCATGAAGGCCTAATAACCTCAGCTAATACCTTTTTTAATTTTCAAGATTTCTATGTTCAGCAAAAAGAACGCGATGCACAAAAAGTAAATGCCAAAGCAAATAAACATATAGCTAAACTTAAACTTAAATATGGATTAGATAATCCTATAAAACCTGATGTCAAAAGTGATAAAGACGTACCCTTAGATTCTACAGCACAACCTAATAAAGAGCCATTTTCGAAATTACAAGCATTGTTCCTTGAACGTGATACACAGCCTGAAAAACAAATTTCTTTAAAGAATTACAAAAGAAAAGAAAGAGTTGAGTCGGAGGAGGATGAACCTTCTTTCGAGCCTCTAGTGAAAAAACAAAAAGCTGTTTCTAAAATATTAGAAAAAACTATTTCTAGGAAAAGAAAAGCTTCTACAAATCAAGATGATCTAAATGAGCCATCTACTCAAGAGAGAAAAGAAAATTTAGAAGGTAGTCAAAAAAATGGTGCTAATATATCACCTATATTCAATTTAGTACTTTCAGAAGATAGTGAGATTGATGAGGATAGAGATTCCGCTAAGCCTATGTCTCAACTCTTAGATAAGGATTTAAACAATTCTTCACTCTCTGAAAAACCAGATAAAATAGTAGAGGAAAAGGCTATTATGAATATTTCCTTAGCTAGATCTCCTGAAGGTAATCAAGTTTTTATAGACCATCTTAAGTCTTTACTTAATGCAATATCAGCAGCAGCTATTGAGAAAAATCATACACGAATCCAAGAAATAGCAGAGCAATCTAAAAATATTTTAAATAACTTTAAAAGTGATGCAGGAAAATATGATGAATTCCTTACTAATATGCCAAACCATCTTAATGAGATGCGACTTGCGATTTTAAGAGGAGATTTTGATAAAGTACACGAAATTGATAATGCAACTCGCCTTGCTTTATTATGTTTAGATAATGAGAAAAATAACTACATACATACTGCGACTCAATCGCTTGCTATGCCTGACGAGATTATTAGAGCATTTAAGAATAATGCCCTTACAATGCAACAAAATTCATTGGGTGACACTCCTTTGCATACTGTAGTAAGGTATAGAAATGATGATGTATTTTTTGAGATTGTAAATGACAAAAGTTTAGAGCCAGCTTGGCGTATAACTAATAATGAAGGCCATACACCAATAGCAATTGCTATTATAGACGGAAACTTTGATTTTGTTGCGAAAATGATTTCTTGTACAGATTCCCCAATTGATCATATAAGTGATAGTGGAGAAAATTTACTTCATTTGGTACTGAAAAGAGGGGTGGATGCAACTGTTCATAAACATGTATATGATGTAGAAATAGTGGCAAAAGATTTGATATCTGCTTTCAAAAACAAAGATCTTTTAGGTTACCTAAATCAAAGTGATAAAGAAGGTAACTCACCTCTGAAGCTTGCTGTTGAAAAGAATTACTTAGAAGTGATAGAAATTCTCGTTAAAGCAGGTGTTGAAAAAGATCTGGATTTAGACGAAATTCCTTTTGACTCCAGCGAGAAGCATCCTATTAAACCTCATTACTTAAAAAGTGATTGTCATTTAGATAAGCCAGAGTTTATTAAAGTAAAAGGATGGCTAAAACAAACTGTTGATATTCTTATAGATAAATATACAGATTTGCGTAAAGAAGAGGGATATCTTTTACTTTGGATAACAAAAATACTGAAATTTTATGCAGGAGTTGTTGGAGAGAATCAAGAAGTTCCTGAGTATAAGAATACATCAAATAAAATTTTTTACATTAGCCTTTTAAAAAAGATAAATAATTTAGTTAAGCTTGAGGCCAATGAAGCGTGCCTCCATAAGAATTTTTTTAGTAATGCAGGTAATGTAGATGAGGAAGAGTTATTTAAACAATATGAAAAAATAGCAAAAACTGGGGTTGTTACTTTAATCAACAAATATATTGTTAGAATAAATTCTACCAGAGACCAACAGAATAATCTTTTTAATGATTTACAAAGAAACTATGAAAAAGTTTTCAAAGAAAGTTTGAAGAAATTTCACCAAAAAAAATATAAGCAGGGTGCAGAATACGAAAAGCAGCGATCTGATGAAGCTGGAATGAAGGCTTTAAAGAAAATTCATGGATTATATGAAAAAGAAGCAAATAAACCTGAAAACCCTTATGTAATAGTACTTAAGAATTCAGTAAGCGAGTTAAAATCCTTTAAAGCTGATAAACCTAAATCATTACCAGCGCAAAAAAATCTTTCAGATTTGAGTACGCAATTATCTCTTAGTAATTTGACTGTAGTTAATAGTGCACCAGGTGATTTATATAATTTTTCTACAAATCAGCTTTCTCCAAACAATAATTCAAATTTGAATAATGAAATTCTCTCAAGAGAAATCGTAAGTGCTAGAAGGGCTGGTATATCGGATGTTTCGATGCTAATTAATTCTTCACCAATAAGTAACAATGATTCAAATGCTGGGGAAGTAATAAGAGGTAACGAGGCTAGATCCGATGTAACTGATCATAACCTCGTAGGGTTGTATGCTAATATAGATGCACATTAAATTTTAAAGTAGCTTATAAGGCTACTTTAAACTCAGCTTCGGTTTTTGCTTTTATTTCTTCAATAGATAAATCTTTTGGCTTATCCACGAGATAAATTCCATCAGGATTAAAATCAAATACACCATAATCAGATATTATTCTGCTAACTACATTTATTCCAGTTAGTGGAAGATTGCATTTTTTTACAAATTTTGGCTGACCATCTTTTGTTACATGCTCCATAAGTATCACTACTCTTTTGACATTAGCAACTAGATCCATAGCGCCACCCATACCTTTTACCATTTTCCCGGGAATAGTCCAATTAGCAAGGTCACCGCTTTCAGAGACTTGTAGCGCACCAAGGATAGTTAAATGTATATGAGATCCGCGAATCATACCAAATGAGAATGAGCTATCAAAATAACTACTTTCTGGTAACGCTGTTATAGTTTGCTTTCCAGCATTAATTAAATCTGGATCAGCTTCTCCTTCATAAGGAAAGGGGCCCATGCCAAGCATACCATTCTCACTTTGTAGCATTACATTTATTCCTTGTGGAATATAATTTGCAACTTCAGTCGGTATGCCAATTCCAAGGTTAATATACATTCCATCTTTAAGTTCGCGCTCAGCTGCGATGCGGCACATTTCTTCTTTTGTCCAAACCATATTCTTACCTTGCCCTTGTGGTTAATCTTTCAATTCTTTTTTCGTAATTTTTACCTTGTATAAGCCTATGAATAAAGATACTTGGTGTATGAATATTGTTAGGATCAAAAGTGCCTGTCTCCACTATTTCTTCTACTTCACAGACAGTAACTTTAGCAGCTGTAGCCATTATAGGGTTAAAGTTACGCGCTGTTTTATTATATATAACATTACCGGATTTATCTGCTTTCCATCCCTTTACAATTGCAAGATCAGCGAATAGCGATTGTTCAAGAACAAATTTTTGCCCATTAAACTCTCTAACTTCTTTGCCTTCAGCAACAACTGTACCGACACCTGTTCTTGTATAAAATGCAGGAATGCCAGCGCCACCTGCGCGGATTCGCTCAGCTAAAGTTCCTTGAGGATTCAATTCAAGCTCAAGTGAGCCATCAAGATATTGTTGTTCAAAAGTTTTATTTTCTCCTACATATGAAGAGATCATTTTCTTAATTTGACGAGTTTTTAAGAGCGCACCAAGACCAAAATCATCTACGCCACAATTATTGCTTATCACTGTAAGGTTTTTTACACCAGACTCTAATATTGCTGCTATCAAATTTTCTGGAATTCCGCATAGGCCAAAACCTCCTGCCATAATAGTCATTCCGTCAAATAGAACATCCTTTAAAGCTTCTTGAGATGTGTTATAAATTTTCACCATGTAAAACCTGCAATTTGTAGTAAATATATTGTTAATACATTAACTCCTTATTCATTGTGATGTCAAAAGAATGATAGGTTGCCTATGTAAAATTTTTATATATAGGGGAATAAATGCACTAATTATATATTAAAATATTTACAATATTTATATGTTTAGGTAATGTTCGCCAGAAGAAAAATTATTATTAAAGGATTGCAATGTATTTTGAAATTGAGAACTATTCATTAACTATAGACGCAAAATATAAGAGTAGAATAAAGTACAGTGATTCATCGAGTGATAGGCTTATGAAGCTTATATATCAAGATGAAAATTTATTAGAGATTGAAGAGCTTTTAAAAAAAAGCGAGAATTATAAACATAAGAACATTAATGCTGCTATTTTTAGACTAAAGGCAATAAAGAGTTATGATAGCGGTGAGATATTAGAAAAAGTATCCCTTCATGGACTTACGCTTCTAAGCGTAGCATGTCACTTTCATTCCAAAAAGATTATAAAATATTTATTAGAAAAAGGGGCAAATCCAAATATAAGAAGTTTAGAAGAAAAGCTGCCTATAGAATATTGTTTGCTTACAACGGGAGTGAGGGATAAATGCGAATCGTTAGAAGTCTTATTGGATTATAATTTAGAAATAGGTAAGTCTATAATGGCTCCTAAAATTGAAAACTCTTTAGCTTATTTTACTAGCACTTCAAATGATTTTATAGAACGTTTGAAAATAGGGAATTTATTCTTAGGGAATAATCTCATAAATCTGGACTCTATATATCTAATTAATGAAATATTTAGTGAAACCTATAAAGTATTTAAGGAAATCAAATATACTAATTCTTATAATCTATTTTTTGATAATTCACTAATAGTGACAGACTGGATGCCAACTTACATCCATGGGCTTAATAAAACTAAACAATATATAGAAGAATCTTATGAAGCATGGTTAAAAGCATGTATTAAATATGATTTAGGAGATTCAAAGCAACCATGCTTTGAGGATAAATATTGCCCTACCGAAAAAAATACCGAACTTATTATTACTTTAGGTGAAACAATAGAAAACTTAGATATAATGGCCTCCAGTATTTATACGACTCTTAAGCCGATAGGAGATAGTACGGAAATTTATAGTTGTAATATTATATAAAGATTCTTTATATAATATTAATTGATTAGTAAAGCGTTATTTAAGCAATTCTTTATTTTTTTCATAATTATATTATTATTTTTCACTTTGAAGAATAATTTATCCAAAAAATATAATAAGAGGAAAAATATGCCTAGTAAGAAGATTAATTTATCACCTTTATATCCTCATGTTAAATATAAGAACCATAATAATTTTGTTATCCATATTAATATTCAGTTGATTAAGTGTATCAGCAATGATAGCGAAGATTCTTTACAAGAATTAGACAAACTCATATCTAATCATAATATAAATATTAGTAATACAAATTATTCATTTGAAGGTTATAGAATTGATAGAAGTAATAATGGTGAAAAAATATGCTATAAATTTAAAAATTTAACCTTATTGCATATTGCTTGTTTAACAGCTTCCCCAAATACTATAAAATATTTGCTTCAAAAGGGGGCCAATGTAAATACTCCTGATTCTCAAGGTAATCTACCTATATCATATAGTATATTACCGGAATGTGAAGAGAAAATAGCAGTTATCAAAATACTTTTAAGTTCAAAAAACAATTTAAATTGCGAGAATATTTTCAAGGAATCGCCTTTAAAAGTTTTATATAATCACTTGAGTGATATAAGTTATCCCCCATTAGAGCGCTTAAAGCTAGCTAAAATACTTATCGAAAAAAAAATTTCAATGCCTAATTTGTATGGAATTATCAAAGAAATTAAAGAAGAACAATCTATATATAATAATGAAATACAAAGTCAATATGAAGAATGTCTAAAATTATTTAAAGATTTTCTTATAGAGCTTAATATAAGCCAAAATCATAATACTGATGACTTCATACAAACAAATCAGTCATTACAAAATTGTACTATAGAAGACCTCATTGATAAGCTAAATGCGCGAGTATTATCTGAAGAGGATGCTTCATGTTATACACCCGTAGAGTTTTGCAAAGAATATTATGATTCTTTAGGCAAGGATAGTGAATATTGGAACTATAGTTGTGTGATTTTGTAATAAGTAATGTAATCGCTTAATGCCCAAGTTTACTTTGCAAAAAATTCCCTCTAACATTTTTTATAAGTACTTGCTAAAATTTATCTAAATAGATAGTATATTTTATTGAAATTAAAATAAATAAGCAGGTTTAAATGGAGATTTTTTTTGAGAAGCTTGATATAGAAGCTTTAAAAGATATTACGGTATTATTATTTGATGATAAATTAGATCTTGATGAGGCATCAAAATCTCTAGATCAAAAGTATAATAGTTTAATTTCTAAAACTATTAAAAATGAAAGTATTTTTGAACCTAAATTTGGTAGTATGAAATCTCTTACTACTGCAGGGCAAAATGGTGAAGTGAAAATTCTTTTACTAATGTGCGTTGGTAAATCGGATGAGCTCGAACCATTCAAACTTGAGCAAATTGGTGGTAAAATTTATAATGCTCTATGCGCCCTAAAAGCTGAAACTGCTTCAGTAGTTATCTCAAAATCTTTTAACAGTTTTGGTGAGGAGGATATTGCATCATTAATTGCGCATGGTGTGAAACTTGCATCATATAGATTCTATAAATATAGAACAACTTTAACTGACAAAGAAAAACCTCAACTTAAAGAAATTTATATTTCTGCAAATGCAGATTTAGACTCTATAAATAATAAATTTTCAGAGCATGATGCTATCGCTCAAGGGGTATTCCTTGCGCGTGATTGTATTACAGAGCCACCAAATAAATTATACCCTGATTCATATGCGGCAAAAATTATTGAAGAATTAGAGCCGCTTGATATTGAGGTAGATGTTCTTGGCGAGCGAGAAATGAAAAACCTAGGAATGGGAGCGCTTCTTGGGGTTGGCCAAGGCTCAATCAACGAATCTAAACTTGTTATCATGCAATATAATGGTGCAGAAAATGAAGATGAGGCTCCTGTTGCTTTTGTTGGCAAAGGTGTGACTTTTGATAGTGGTGGTATATCGCTAAAGCCTGCAGCTGGTATGGAAGATATGAAATATGACATGGCAGGATCTGCTGCAGTTGTCGGTGTAATTAAAGCGCTTGCTCTTCGTAAAGCTAAAGTAAATGCTGTTGGGGTTATTGGGCTTGTTGAAAATATGCCTGGTGGTAATGCGCAACGACCAAGTGACGTTGTAACTTCTATGTCAGGTCAGACAATTGAAGTTCTTAATACTGATGCTGAAGGCAGGCTGGTTCTTGCTGATGCTTTATGGTACACACAAGATAAATTTAAGCCAAAATTTATGGTAAATCTTGCAACACTCACGGGTGCTATAGTAGTATCGCTTGGTGGAGTTTATGCTGGACTTTTCTCAAATGATAAAGAATTGACAGAAAAGCTAGTTAAATCCGGAAAGAAGACCAACGAAAAATTATGGCCTTTCCCAATGGGCAAAGAATATGATGACATGATTAAATCAGATATAGCTGATATGGCAAATATTTCTTCAGGTCGTGGAGCAGGCAGTATTACAGCAGCTCAATTTTTACAGCGTTTTGTCAATAAAACTCCTTGGGCTCATCTTGATATTGCTGGCATGGCTTGGGAAAAAAAGGGTAATGATATTACGCCAAAAGGTGCAGTTGGTTTCGGTGTCAGATTATTAAATCAAATGGTTAAAGACTTTTATGAATCAAACTAGCCCTAAATTTCCTTATATTTATGTAGTTGGTAATGAAAAAGGTGGAGCAGGTAAAACAACCTGCTCTATGCATTTAATCATAAGCCTTCTTGAAATGGGTTTTAAAGTTGCAAGTATCGATGTAGATTGCCGGCAGCATTCTCTAACTAGGTACTTAAATAACCGTAGTGAATATAATAAGCAGAATCCTGACCATCAAGTGCTAATGCCGCGCCATTTCTTAATTACTGATAGTAAAAAAAATACTATTGAAGAGCGTGAAGCAGAAGAAAAAGCTAGTTTTGATCAAGCATTAGAGGAAGCTAAATTATCAGCTGATATTATTGTAATCGATACGCCGGGAAGCTACTCATACCTCTCAAGGCTTGCGCATTCTTATGCTGATATGGTGATCACTCCAGTTAATGATAGTTTCCTTGATATTGACGTATTAGCTAAAGTAGACCCTCAAACATTAAATATTATTACTCCTTCGATCTATAGCCAAATGATCTGGGAGCAGAAGATGGAGCGTGCAAAACGTGACCGTGGCTCTATAGAATGGGTTGTTGTTAGAAATAGGCTGAGTAACCTTGACGCTGCTAATAAAAGGAACGTGGCAAAAGTTCTTGACCAATTATCAAAACGCATTAGCTTTAAACAAGCATCAGGTTTTAGTGAGCGAGTAATTTTTAGAGAATTGTTCCTTCAAGGCTTAACTTTGCTAGATCTTAAACATCCAAAACAAGGTTTTAAAATTTCCCACGTTGCCGCTCGTCAAGAGCTTAGAGAATTCCTAAAATATATCAACGTCGAAGAGCTTGAAGCTCTCAAAAACCAAACTCTCCAAGAGGCTTAAACCGCCTCTTAACTCTTCTTCGTCATAAGCTCAATAGTTTCTCCATGTTATGAATTTAATGAAGGGAATGAGGGGGGATACTATTCTTCTTAATTGCAGTCAAGCCTTAGTGGTCTCAGTAATTAACCCGGGTTATAGATAATAGGGGGATTTGAATTTTTGGTTGAGGTTGGTTTGAGGTGGAGATATTCTTCAGAGTGTGATACCCAAAAGAGTATTTCCATGAAGTAGGATATCACGGCGCTTTATTGTTGTATAGTAGATTTTGTTAGAGCCTATAAGAATTTGAAAGGAATAAGCTGATAGATAAAGGGAAGAGAAGATATTGAGAAAGTAGGTTACATTCAAATGAACAATGACTTATTATGATTTGCATTCATTTATTGCCGGTTAAAGACTTCAAGAACTATTACCATTATTAAATGGTGTAAAGTTCGAAAATTTATTTAAAGAATTACTGACCTATGTTCGTTTTGTTCAGTTAATACTAAGCCTATTTTTACTTACCCGCTAAGCACACATTAAAACGATTTTAAAATCTAAAAGACTTAATCTCTTAGTGTTTAATTTTTCATATGTTATATTTAAAATATACAAATTGATTTTTATGGGATATGGGAATAAGACTAACTAGTAATAACTCCTTTATGGCAGGGCAGTTAAGACTGCAAAATTCCACCAGCCAATTACAAGCCTCTATTCAAAGACTCTTAAGTGGCTATAGAATAACTGACCTTGCTAGGCCAACGCCAGAACATTTATTTAATCAATTAGTAAAAAATCTTGAAAACCAAACTATAACTCATTTAGAATTTATTCCTAACTTTGACGAGGAGGAAATAGAGAAAAATACCGAACTTCTAAAAAATGCGCTTAAAGCAAATAAAAGTCTAAAATATATTACAATAGATAACTTTCCAATATTACAATTTCTTTCAGTGTTAACGAATCATCCCGCTATTGAAAGCCTACTTACATATAAAAAGTTTCTTTTAGGGAAAGATTCCTTCGCAATATGGAATTTTATAAAAAGCTTATCCAAACTCACTTCTTTGGCAGTCCATGATAGCAGTTTTTTAAGGTCGTTGGATGAAGAAAATTATTTTATAAAGGAATTAACCTCTACAATCTATAGCTTATCATCTCTACAAAAACTTGAAATAAATATTAGTGGAAAATGCATGCCACAAAAATTAATAAGCGATTTTGGAACGGTCTTAAGGAACAGTAAGATAGTAGATTTAAAGATTCAAGTATTAGATAATAAGATTATTACAGAAATAGCTGAAATTTTAAAAAATAGTATTTATTTAAAAACTTTAGAATTAAAAGTTATAAAACATTTTTTAGATCCATTTATATACTACACTGATACTAGCCCTTTGGCTGAAAGCTTAAAAGTGAATAAAACCCTTAATTGCTTAGAAATTTATAAAGATATAGTTTCTATTGAAGAAGCTCAAATCTTCGCCGAGATCTTAAAGACAAATGAAACTCTTAGGCAATTCCGTTTATGTGGTATATCATTAAATAGTTTATCCTTTGATTCTTTAGACGAAATCTTAGGGTCAGTTTTTGAAAAAAATTTTTTCTTACAAGAATTAAAGGTTGCTAGTGATGATACTACAAACATTCACATTCATTATTTTCAAGAAAGTAAACCTCTTAAAACCTATGCTGGATCTAAGAGAAATAAAGAGATTTGCTCACGTTTAAAATGGGATCTAAATATAGAGACCAAAATAGCTCTAAAAGCTTTGCTTAAAGCTAAAGAATATGACGAACACTTCGCTGAACATAAAATATTTGATACCCCCCCTCTTCCCTGGGTGGCACTTGAATTACTGCATAAATATAAAACAGCATTATATGATTGTTGGCAAGCTCATCCTTCATTACTATATGCTAAAGAGTCAAAAACTATAAATTTCAATGATTTATATAAAAAATTAGATGATTATAAAAATATCCATAATTTTAAACTTCACCATGTATGTAACGATATCTATAAACAAAATCTCGATTTCATAGTACCTCCTAAAGAGATTTTATCTAAAATATATGAATATATTTTACCTTTAAATATGCCAGCAAAGGATTTGTTATCATTACTTGTAGAGGGAAATACTTTTACTATGCGCATTTTGGGTTTATTAGATGCTCCTGAGGGTCAAACACAAACAACTATAGAACACCCTGCAGAAAATGTAGATAGGAATATTGTTGAACCTATGGGTCAAACATTAGATGATGATAATAATGCCCTTATATAGATAATATTTATATAAAAAAATTATCTCATATCTCAAGTTTAATTTAGCTCTTCTTTGCTTGATAGCAACAATATATACTTCCTAAGTCTATATGGTAAGAATTGTATAAGCTAAATAAAAAAGTACATTATCTTAATAAAAAGCTATTATTACTGAGCATATAAAAACATAGCTTTAGTGATTGATTAATATTTTTTTAACCATTTTCTTTTACAATATATATTAAGTCAAATAAAGATGTGTTATGAAAGGAAAAGTTGCGATAATCACAGGTTCTACTAGCGGTATTGGTTTAGGGGTAGCAAGAAAATTTGCCTCTCTTGGTATGAATATAGTCATAAATGGTTTTGGTGATGCAGCCCAAATTGAAGAAACAAGGCTAGCTATTGAAAAAGAGTTTAAAGTTAAAGTTAAATATAGCAGTGCCGATGTGACGAAGATAAATCATATTGAGGAATTATTTATTCTTGCTAAAAAAATGGGGGGGGTAGATATACTTATTAATAATGCAGGTATTCAATTTGTATCACCAATTGATGAATTTCCAATAGAGAAATGGGAAGCAATAATTCAAACCAATTTACTGTCTGCCTTTTATACAACTAGATCAGCTATTCCTGTAATGAAGCAAAAAGGGTGGGGGAGGATAATCAATATTGCTTCTGCCCATGGTTTAGTTGCATCCCCTTTTAAGTCTGCATATGTTGCTGCAAAGCATGGTATTATAGGGCTTACAAAGAGTGTTGCCCTTGAAGTTGCGGAGAAAAATATAACAGTAAATTCAATTTGTCCTGGCTATGTGAAAACGCCTTTAGTATTAGGGCAAGTTACTGCAACAGCAAAAGCAAGGAATATTACAGAAGAAGAAGTGATTAAAAATGTGATGCTTGGCCCACAATATACTAAGAGATTCGTAACTATTGAGGAAGTAGCAGCTATTGCAGCATTCCTTTGTAGCAATGATGCTGCTTCCATTACAGGATCTTCAATAGCGGTTGATGGCGGATGGACAGCTCATTAATATAAAATATTATAATAGTATAGGAATATGTTAGATAAGATTGGAGTTATGATTGTTGATGACTCCCCTACGATAAGGGGAGCAGAACGTCTTATACTTCAAGGAAATGATCTTATTAAGATTTTTGATTCTGCATCTAATGGGCAAGAAGCATTAAATAAGCTTTCAAGCGAAGAGTTACGTAATAAATTAGATATTATTCTAATAGACATTGAAATGCCTATAATGGATGGTAGAGAAGCGATTCCTAAAATAAGAGAATTGATGAAGGATGTTAAAATAATAATAGTAACCTCTCTTTCTCGTAGTAACGTACAATGTAGTATTGAAGCATTGATGCATTATGCAGATGAATATGTACTTAAACCTTCCGCTGAAGGTGGTATAGCGTCTCGAGAAGAATTTTCTCGTGAATTAATGGCAAAAGTTTTAGCATTAGGTACAAAGAAAAAAAAATGTATAAAGGCTTCAGATACTTTAAAAGAGCCAGCATATATTGAGGAAAAGAAAATCACTCTTCCTTTATCTTATAATAATAGCTTCACAAAAACTACTCTTAGACCTCAGGCTTTAACAATTGGCGCCTCAACTGGTGGGCCGCAAGCCATTAGCACGATATTCCAGGGGTTAAAAAATTATAATTTTGATATACCTATTTTTATAACCATTCATATGCCGAAAAACTTTACAACATTGTTTGCCGATAATCTTTCAGCAATTAGCGGAAAAGATTGTTTAGAAGCCGAAAATGGGCAGGTTGTCATAGCTGGAAAAGTATATATTGCGCCAGGGGATTATCATATGGAAGTAATAGGCACCCCAAATAATACAAAAATTATCCTTAATCAAAATCCTCCAGAGCATTTTTGTAGGCCGTCTGTAAACCCTATGCTTAAGAGTCTTGCTAAAATATATGGCTCAAGATTATTAGAAGTAATGCTAACTGGAATGGGTAAAGATGGTATAGAGGGAAGTCGTTTAGTAGTAGAGCAGGGCGGAACCATTATTGCACAAGATGAACAAACTAGTGTAGTTTGGGGGATGCCTGGAGCTGTCGTAAATGAAAAATTAGCTAAAAATGTTCTACCACTTAATCTTATAGCGAAAGAAATATTGAGAATAATGCATGGATGAAAATATTTTACCCTTAGATGAATTCAACTATTTTGCACAAGTTGTGAAAGAAAATTCTGGTATTAACTTAAGCCATGATAAAATGTATTTAATTGAATCTAAGTTGCAACCCATTCTGCAAAAACATGGGCTTAATACTGTCCGCGATTTAATTACAAAGTTAAGATTAAAAGATATAAATGTAAATGATGAGATTATTGATGCGATGACTATTAATGAGTCTTCTTTTTTTAGGGATCAGCAGCCATTTAAAAACTTAGAAGAAATAATAGTCCCTGAATTAGTAAAATTTAAAAAATCTATAAGGGTTTGGAGCGCAGCTTGTAGTACTGGGCAAGAGCCATATTCGATTGCTATGATGTTAGAAGAGAAATTTGCTGGCAAGCTACAATATGAGATAATCGCAACAGATATATCTGATAAAGCACTTGAGAAAGCTAAAAGTGGAATATTTACCCAATTTGAAGTGCAAAGAGGGATGCCTATAAATTTACTTGTTAAATATTTTAAGAAAGTTGATGAGAATAATTGGCAAATTGACCCAAAACTTAAAACTTGGATAAAATTTTCTAAGTTTAACTTGCAAAATGCTTTTTCAAGCCTTGGGATGTTTGATGTTGTACTTTGTAGGAATGTTTTGATATATTTTGATCAAGCAACTAAACAAGCTATTCTAGATAAAATAGCTGCTCAACTAATAACAAGTCCTCCGGGATATTTAATTTTGGGAGGGGGGGAAACTATTCTTGGGCTTACCCAAAAATTAAAAATATCGGACAAGAATCAAGGTTTATATACATTGATCTAAAACTTAATATTTATATCGCTTCTTATATTTATTTATTTACTTATAATTACTAATAATTTTAACTTATAAAAATATTCTAAATTGCTTATAAAAATAAATAATAAAAATTTGTAATTTATCCAAATAAAATACTTGCTCTTTACACTTTTATATACTAATAGTTATTTAATGGGTGAAAAAATTACCTGTGGTTAAATTAAAACTATCAAAAGTAGAAGAATCAATGGAAAAGTTTTATAGCTATGCTCTTTGGGGGTTATCATCAGTACTTTGTTGTGATTTATTTTTAGATCCTGCATTGCTTGGGGGTTACGGTATTTAAATTGATAGTTCTTAGGCTTTCCAAGGCTAAAGGTCGCCTCGAAAAGCCTCTTTGTTGTGGAATTATTGATTGCGAAGTTCAGAGATAAGAGCCTCCTTAAATATATTAATATTTTCAGGGTTATTGCCTCCTGCTTGAGCAAAATTTGGTTTGCCACCGCCACCTGTTCCGCCAAGAATATTGGATGCCAGCTTCGCAATATTTACAGCGTCGATTTTACTACTAGCATTGCTGCCAATTGCTATTGTTACTAAAACTTTTGTATCAGATTTGTTGACGAATACAGCAGTAATATTATCTGCCTTTTTTATAGTTTCTTCAGCAATAGTACGTAGTGCTTTACTATCTGCATCATTATAAACCTTGAAAAGTAAATGATGATTATTAATTTGCTCAAGTGAGGCTTCAATATTTTCTTTGCTTAGTCGCAGTGAAGCTTGTTGTAATTCAAATATCTTTTTTTCTAGCTCTTTTCTCTCATTAAATAATGCATCTATTTTATTGAGAAGCTCACTTTTAGAGGTTTTAATATGCGTGCATAATTCACTAATTATTGCTTCATTTTCCTGCGCATATTGTACAGTATATTTTCCACATACCGCTTCAATTCTTCGTACTCCTGCAGCTATAGCATTTTCTGATATGATTTTAAAGGCTCCAATGTCGCCAGTTCGGCTAACGTGTGTTCCTCCGCATAATTCTAACGAATAAATCTCATGTTGATTAATAGAGCCCATAGATACAACTCTTACTTCGCTATCATATTTTTCACCAAAAAGTGCAATTGCACCTTTCTCAATAGCTTCTTGTGTTGATAAAAGTTGAGTTTTAACTTCAGAATTTTGGGTAATAATCTCGTTAACTTTGTTCTCTATTTTAATTAATTCTTCATGGGATATCGCTTTAGTATGGGTAAGGTCAAATCTTAGCCTATCTGACGCTACAAGTGAGCCTTTTTGTGTTACATGCGTGCCTAAAGTTTCTCTAAGTACTGCATGCAGAATATGCGTTGCCGAATGGTGGACTCTTAAATAATTACGATAATCTGGATCGATCTTTAAAACTATAGAATCATTAATACTAACAGTGCCTTTTTCAAGTAAGCAAATATGAGCATGAATGCCTAAATATTTCTTTGTATCCAAAACTTTAATGGTTGAATTTGGACCATGAATATAGCCAATATCGCCCATTTGGCCACCTGATTCGCCATAAAAAGGAGTTTGAGATGCAACTAATATGAAGTTATCTCCTTCATGTGCATTTTCGATTTTTTGATTATCTTTTATAAGGGCAATTACTTCAGCTTGGGCTTCATCTAAACTATAGCCTAAAAATTCTGTTGCACCATTTTGATCATAGATATTAAACCATAGCTCGTTTGTAGCCGCCTCACCAGAACCTCCCCAAGCTTTCCGAGCTTTCTCTTTTTGCTCGTTCATACAACTATCAAATCCTTTATTGTCAACAGACATATTTTTGCTTTTTAAGATATCTGCCGTTAAATCTAGAGGAAAGCCGTAAGTGTCGTATAATTTAAATGCAACGTCGCCTGCAAGCTCATCGCCAGCTTTTAAAGTTTTAGTTTCTTCATCTAAAAGTTTCAAACCTTTATCAAGAGTAGCTTTGAACTTTTCTTCTTCTTGTTTCAGAACTTCTTTAGTAAAATCTTCTGCTCTTTTAAGCTCAGGATAAGCCTCTCCCATAAGATTTACAAGGGTCGGAAGAAGTTTATATAGTAATGGCTCTTTTGCCCCTAATATATGCGCATGCCTCATAGCTCGTCGCATGATCCTGCGTAGTACATAACCCCTTCCTTCATTAGAAGGCATAATCCCATCAGCAATTAAAAATGATGAAGCTCTTAAATGATCAGCAATTACTCTATGAGAAAATTTTGCATTTCCCTCAGCAATAACCGAAGTAAAATGCTCAGAAGCGTGAATAAGCTCTTTAAATAAATCAATATCGTAATTATCATGCACGCCCTGCATTACAGCAGTAATCCTTTCTAGTCCCATTCCAGTATCAATAGAAGGCTTAGGAAGAGATTTTCTAGTATCCTTATCAATTTGCTCATATTGCATGAATACCATGTTCCAGATCTCTATGTACCTGTCTCCATCTTGATCTTTTGTGCCAGGAAGACCACCAAAAATAGATTCACCATGATCATAAAAGATCTCTGAACACGGCCCACAAGGACCAGTATCTCCCATAGACCAGAAATTGTCATTAGTGTTAATGCGGATTATTCTATCATCGTTGAATCCTGAAATTTTCTTCCAATAACCTATAGCTTCTTCGTCAGTATGGAAAACAGTAACATACAGCTTCTCTTTAGCTAAGCCGTATTCTTTAGTAAGAAGCTCCCAAGCATAGTAAATTGCTTGCTCTTTAAAATAATCACCAAAAGAAAAATTTCCTAGCATTTCAAAAAAAGTATGATGCCTTGCAGTGTAACCAACATTATCAAGGTCATTATGTTTGCCGCCAGCTCGTACTGATTTCTGCGCAGTTACAGCTCGTGTATAATCTCTTTTTTCTACCCCAGTAAATACATTTTTGAACTGAACCATTCCAGAATTGACGAACATTAATGTTGGATCGTTATGCGGTATTAAGGGGCTTGCAGGAACCAGTGTATGGTTGTTTTTTACAAAGTACTCTATAAATTTTTTTCTAATTTCACTAGTTGTAACAAGCGACATACTTTCCTCTTCTATCAAATATAAAAACTAAATTGTTAATATATTATTTATGGCTAAATTACAATAAGATTTTAAAAATATGCCTGCAATAACCGTTGGTTAATTATTGTTTAAGTCAAAGGTTTTAATATCATTATAATAAATTTTGCTTTAAATTTACCCTTTAATTCTCTTAAAATAAGGTTTAAGCATAAACTTTTTATTTATCGCATAATTTAAGCCTAAGAAAAAAATATAAAACAAAGATGCTTTATAAAAGGATAAAAAGTCTAATTCAAAAATCGGTAAGTGGAATATTTGATTTTCTTAATCCACTTAAAGTTACTTTGTTTATTGGATCAGAAGGATCGCTTTTATGCGCATACCAAAAGAATAAGCTTATTGATTCTAGATATATATGTAATAATATTAATGAGTATTCTAGTCTTGAGTCATTAAAAGATTTCATAACAAAGTATAAAAAAGCACGAATATATATATTCTTAGATAACCCAGAAGCTTTCATTAAGCATGTTGATTTAACATCGCTTGAATCCTTAATCCCTCGAGATATAATTAAGAATTTTGCCAATAAGGAATTCAAACAAGATGCTCTATATTCATATAAGGTATTATCTTTAGAAATGGCTTCAGCAGAAAGGATTCAAGCTATTTTTGCTGTAACCCCGATGAATGAGGTTATTTCTTTTTGGTTAAAATCTGTTTTCGAAGATCAAAACTTCAAATTTGGTAACATATATTTTCTTCCTCTCGAAGCGCAAAATATAATTTATAGTTTCATAAAGAATTATACTGAAGAGGAAAAGCATAAAGAGTTATTAAAAGCAGATATTCAGATATTCATCTTTATAACTAAAGCAAGCGGTATAAGGATTATTACTGAGCAAAATCGAAATATCTTACTAAACACTAAGATTAAATATCCAATAGATAAATCACTAGATTACTTACATGGTACGATAGAGCATGAGCTAAATGAAACATTATTAAGTTTAAAGCATCTAGTAGAATATGACGAGGAAGTTATTATCAACCTTACAGTCGTTGCTGAAGAAAGAATAGCAAATTTACTAAGAGAGCTAAAATTTAATACAGATTCTCAAATTATAATTGATTTAGAAAAAATTAATTATAATAAATTTGCTCGTATAATACCTCAAGAATTAATGACTTCTTTTGATGTAATTTTATCTGATATTATACTTTACAATAAACTTTATCCTGCAACTAACACGAGCCTAAAAAAATTATTAAATTTACGTGCTTTTAATAGATTTTGTTCTAAGCCCTTAATATTAGCTTTAATGATCCTTGCTATAGGCAATATTTTTCTTAAACTTACTATAAATAAGAATGAAGCTAATATAGCAAGTCTAAGTCGGAGCTATTTTAAAGCCCTTTTAGAATATCGCAAACTTAAAGGCTATTTTTCAAATATTGAACATTTAGATCAGTCAATAGAGATTTTATTATTACAAGAAAGACTCGAAATGCCTAAAGCTAAGCCTTTTGAGTTACTTCATGAATTTATACTTCTTCAAAATGAAAGAGTACAGATCGAACATATTAAATGGTATAAGAATCATCTTACTCCAAATATAGCCTTTACTGCCGAGATTGAACTCAAATATAGTATAAAAAATATTAGCCGCGATGAATTCACTTATGAATTAACAAATTATATAAAGGAGCTTAAAAAGCAATTTAGACCATATAATATAGATTATATGCGTAATGAAGGTAAGGCAAAAGTGAAATCAGATAAAATATCTATTCCTATTAAAATCCTAATATCTGGTTAAAGGAGAATTTAGCTTGTTAGAAAAGGAAATTGAAAATATTAAGAATTTAATTCTATTAAAGCTTATTTGTTTTGGCTTAGTTTTTGCTGCTCTTAGCTTTATGCTTCCAGCATTTTCTAAAGAAAAGCAAGCCTCCAAAAGCGCTTTGAATAATGCACAAGTTTTACTTAATAATATACAGGCAAAAGTATATCATTTAAAACAAAATACCGATGAGATAATCAAAGCTGAAAATTATTATTCTGAGGTACTGAAAGAAGCAGCAAATAGCAGCTGTATACAAAGAATTAAATTATTAAATTCCTTAAAAGAAATTGGCTTAAGCTTTAATCTTTATCCTAATTTTAATGTTAGGGTATCGACTCCTGTGTTGGATACAAGTTATACTAAGGGTGAGCAATGGGTAGCAGTAAAATTTAACGATATAAACGTAAATTTTGCAGCAAAAGATTTGTTGAGTTTTCTAGAAATAGCAGAAGAAATTTTTAATTCTCTCCCCCAATATAAAGAGATTGAGTCATTGGAGATCAATAGAAATAACATATTAAGTTTTGAAAATTTAGATAAAGTAAAGACAGGATTGCAACCAAAATTTACTAATGGTGAGCTTAATATTAGATTCAATTCAATTAAAGTTGATAAGAATAAAATTTTTGAACAGAAAAATAAAAATTAAAGGTAAAATAGTTTTTTTTTAGTAAAATATTCTTTTGTCAGCTATATTAATAATAATTACCATTTATCGTTCTCTCTAAGCGGATATATTTTATAATGGATCTAAAGCTCAATAACCTTACAGCGGAACTTCCTTTAAAGCTATATAGAGAAGTATTATCTAAAAATCTTGAACATAAGGTTAATGATAATGTATTGAACACAGTATCAAATATGATTGCGCTATATTACTTTGGTAATATTAAATTAAAGGAAAATTATTCTAACCAAGTATATATAGAGATTTGTGTTAAAAGACTTCATATATATTTAGTTAATAAGTTGATTGAAGATTATAGCTTTGCAATTTCCTTAACACTTTTCGCTGTAGCTATTGCAGAGCCTCAAACTTATAATGAAGATATTACGAATAATCTAGCTCAAGCAAACGACATAGTTGTTTCCCTCCTTACAGAAATGTTAAGTAAAGATAGGAAGGTTGATTCTAAGGAATTAAAAGATAAAATTATTTCCCTTCTAGGGAATGAGGGAAATACTGAAGATAAGGTTCAATTTATACTTGATAATAAAGATAAAATTATATCTAATGAGCAAGTTAACTATAAAAATGTTACAGCTTTTGATCAGTATAAAGATAATAAAAGTGAACAAAAAAACACTAATAGGCTCCTAGGTTCATCTCTAATTGTTGGTGTTTCTACATTTATAGCAAGCACATTTTTAGGGCCTATCGCTGTTGTTGCAGTCCTTCCTATGGCTTATTTTGGTTTAAATCTAGGTGGAAAAATTGTAGATCAAGCAGAAAGACTGCTTAATAAAGATAAATTTGATAAGCTAAGGGTGAGCGACGATCAAGATCTAAATAATTTTAGTAAATTATTGCATAATAAAATACAAAAGGCTCAACAAAGGGAAGAAACTAGAGAAGCTAAAGCTAATGTTTCAGTGCAAGTGGCTTTAGAGCAAATAAAACAAGGTGGTATAGATGATATTATTGGTACCTTGAACCAAGCAAAATCTGCTGAGGGTACTTCTAAAACAATGGTAAATAATATTGCAACTCACCAATCTAAGAAAGGAGAGCGAGGATTATAAGGAAAGCTATTTTATAAAACTTTTAAAAATTTCGCTTGCAATGAAAAAAAAATAGTATATAACATTGTTCATGAACAAAACAAATGATTTAAAGGTTTCTAATAAACCTTAACTGCTGAGTATAAGTTTCTTTAAGCTTTATCAGCGCACTATATGGCCCCTTCGTCTAGCGGTTAGGACGCTACCCTTTCACGGTGGAAACACGGGTTCGATTCCCGTAGGGGTCACCACCTCAATATTTAAGTACATATCCTTACATAATCTTTTTAAGTCAATTAAAAGAATTATCTAAAGGTTAATGATTTAATTATATTTTAAAAATATTGTTACTATAAATTAAAGATTTAGCTTTAAGGGTATTTCTTAGTACTTTCAGATATTTACATCTGTTATAACAATGGTTTTTCAAGCAACTTATTACATGTGTTAACAAATATTAAAGCTACATTCAATATTTTTTCCTTTCCAGATTTCATAATATATGCTATAATGCCAAGGTTCAATAGAAACTAATTGGAGTTAGAATGTCTAAAATTCAAGAATTCCAGGTAGGAGAAAGTGTTATATATCCTTCACATGGTGTTGGTGAAATTATAGCAGTGGAAAACCAGGTTATTGGTGGTTTAGAAATCAAAGTTTATGCGATTTCTTTCCCTCAAGATAAAATGGTCCTTCGTGTACCTGTTAATAGAGCAGCGGCTTCAGGCCTTCGTGCGCCCGTCTCAAAAAATGAAGTAAGTAGAATTTATTCAGTACTTCAAGGTAAGCCTAAGCAAGGTAACCGTATGTGGAGCAGACGAGCACAAGAATATGAAGCGAAAATTAATTCAGGTGATATTGTAGCTGTGGCTGAAGTAGTTAGGGATTTATATAAAAATGCTGATAGCGATAGATCCTATAGTGAACGCACAATATATGAGTCAGCATTAAATAGGCTTGCTGGCGAAATCGCCGTCCTTGAGAGCATTAAACCCGATGAAGCAATTGCTAAGCTTCTAGATGTTTTAAAAGAAAAAACAGCTGCTTAAAGCTTATTATTCCTATATGTCTTATCTACTTGAGAATACATATAGGAATATTTTTATGAGTTTTTATAATTTCCCTATTCCTGAGTATAAGTTATTGATACTTTGAAATTTTCAATCTTTGTTATTAACCTACGCTCGACCCTTACTTTTCTCTTCAACTTTACCTTGACCATGGCCTCCCTTAGGCATAAGGTTTCTAGCTGCATTAGCTACTATTTTGCAGGTCTTTTTTAGAACTTTAACGGCATTTTTTAATCTTACCTCAATGCTTTTCTTAGCAACTGTTTTAGGTTTTGTCTCAGCAGTTTTTGTCTCGACAGTTTTTGTCTGTGGATTTTTTATCTCGGGAGCTTTTAGTTCAGCAGCGCCTTTAGCTTCGGGTGCAGCTTCTTTTGGTTTAGCTTCAGTCTGCTTTGTTTCCTTACTCTCGAAAGGTTTGCTTTGGGTATCTGGTTGGGGCTTTTCATCTTTCCTGTTATCTTTTGAGGCGTCTAAATCTTCCTCCTTGCTTTTATCTGTCGAAGATTTAGATTGCTCAACTTGCTTATGAGATTCTGATTTATCATTTTCCTCAGGAGCATGGGTTGCAGCCTTTTCCTCAGCTTTCTCAACTGTTTTAACTTCTGATGCGTTTTTATTCAAACTGTCTTGAAATGCCTTTTCAAATCCAGGCTTAGAAAATTCGGCTAATTTCCTTATTTCATCTCTAGATAAATTATCATACCCTTCTTTTTCATAATTTGCCATTAATGCTTTATATTCAGGGTTATTTTCTAATGAAGATTCATCTTTAACAACCGACTCAACCTCCTTATTGGGTGGGGTAGGCTCATGTTTCACTTGTCCTTGTTTAGCCGGAGCAAGGTTCTCTACAGCCGGAGCAGTTTCCACCATGGCGGGAGCTTTAGTCTCAGGAGTAACAAATTCCTTACTAAGTGCTTCAAGAGCAGTGTTTACAGGAGCCGGAGCAGGAGTTGCTGGTTCAGGTACTTCAAATACTTGCTGAGTAGAGGGTTCCGCTTTCTGAACGGTTGCCGCCTCCTGAGCGGGAACTTGAGTTTCCGGAGTAGTAGTAGGTAGCTCGGCTTTTGGCACTACGTCATTACTAATTGGATCGGGTATTTTTGTATCTTGAGGTATTTCAAAAGAAGGTATTATTGACTCTTTTACTTGTGATTCAGCAGTCTTAGTTCCAGCTTGTTTTGCAGAAGATTCTGTAATAGGAGGTGTGGTTTTATCCGCTTCTTGGGTTTTTGTTTCTACAGTGGCTTGCTGCGTAGCTTCTTCTCGTTGCTGTTCTTTTAACCCCATTACCTCAATTTCTTTACTCATTATTATGTCATTCTTTTTGCCAGTATCGTCAAATACTTTACCCCTTTCTTCTATTGCTGCTTCTATATTTGCCTTCACACCTGATTTTTGAGCTTCCTCTAATTTTTTATTAGCAGCTGCAAGCTTATCTATATTTTCTTGTCGGAGCTTCGCAATCTCCGCTTCTTTTTGTTTGATCTCAACCATTAAAGGAGAGTCTTTT
This sequence comes from Rickettsiaceae bacterium, assembly GCA_020697135.1. Classification (GTDB taxonomy): domain Bacteria; phylum Pseudomonadota; class Alphaproteobacteria; order Rickettsiales; family Rickettsiaceae; genus JAJFBM01. The sequence goes on along the minus strand of JAJFBM010000005.1, from coordinate 7,278 downwards.
GTAGCAACCTGCTCAGTTTCCTTAGTATCTGGCTTAGTAGTTGACATTTCAGCCGCAGCAGTAGCTCTGCTCGCAGTTTTTTTAATATCTTCTCCTGATTTTTGAAATTCTTTTGAGAGTCTTTCAATTTCTTTATTGGCTGCAGCTTCTACTTTTTTTGCTTTTTCAACTTTTGGCTGAGTTTCTTTGATAGGTTTTTTTGCATCAGCTAATAATTGATCTGTAGTTTTAATTATAGGTTTTTTAACTGAAGGCACTTTTTTGCTTGAAGTCCCCTTGTTTGCAACTTGCTCTGGTTTTTGACTTTTAACAGTTTCTTTCTTATCTTTTTCTAGGGTAACAGGCTTATTTATTGTGTCTATAAATTTATCTTTGGCCTTGTCTTTAGCATTTTTAGCTTTTGTAGGTTTTTCGCTAATAAAATCTTTCGCTTGACCTTTAATTTTATTTAAAGAACTTTTTTTAGAGGATTCTTTTTGAGGATTTTCTTCTTGAGCTTGAGCCTTTTTCTTTTCTGATTTGCTATTTTGACCAGCTGGTTTCTCGTCAACTTTAGGATTACTCCTTTCAGTTGTTGGGTTATTTTTAGCTGTAGATTTACTTTTATTTGGCTTATTAATATTATTTAATTTATCAACATATTCTTGCCTTATATTGACTTTATTAGTTTGAAGATTTTTCTCTAACTCTTTTACTTTAGCTGCAAATTTATCGCTATTTTCTTTTGAGCTTGCCTGCACTTTATCCAAAGCGGTCTTAGTTGCATTATCTCGCATAACAATAGCAGCTTCAATTTTTTGATTTGCTTCAATATATTTCGCTGAAACTTCTTTAGTAAGCTTAGCGGGCTGGTCTTTATTTTGCTTCTCTAATTCTTTTATATCTTTCTTTAACTGATTAGTTACGGATTTTTCAAATTCAGCAAATTTCTTTTCAGCCTCCTTTTCACTCTTTATATATTCTTTATTTATTCTGCTTTCTTCGTTATCAAAATCCTTTTCTGCCTTTACTCTTTGTATATTAAATTCTTTATTGGCCGATTTATGAGCTTTATCGGATTGTTTATCCAAATCTTCTATAGCTTTAGTTGTTTTTTTGTATTTAATTTGTGCGTCTTGACTCTCTAAACTTTGCTGTTGTGGAGAAGGGATATTTGTTAGAGTAGCTAACCCTTGATTGTTTAAGTTTACACTATAAGTTCCTGGCTTTAAATTAGTATTAATTGTGTCTAATACTATTTTACCATATGCTCCAACCTTATAGGGTATTTGTATTGGACCACCAGAGATAAGATCGTTAGGAACATTATTTCTTGCCCGTGGCGTCGGAATAGTGGAGGTTTGAACATAAGGAGCTTGATTTTGGATTCGCTGCTGTCCTATTGGCTGCGATTGTGAACCTGATTGTGGACCTTGGTATTGCGGCGATGTTTGAGGCTGCATTGGAGCTTGTTGTGGTTGTTGACGCTTCATAGGTGCCTGAGGCTGCATTTGTGGTTGCGGCGGCTGCGGTGTTTGAGTTATATTCCCCTGAGGCGCGTACTGCTGTGGCATAGGTTGCTGTCCAAATTGCGGCCCTGCAGGTTGTTGTCCTGCATGTTGCTGCCATTGTTGATTATATGGCTGCTGCGGCGATGGCACCTGTGACGGAAATTGGGGTTGCTGCGGGTAAGTTGGATACTGCGGAGTAGTGCCCTGCATCGGTTGCTGCATCGGTTGCTGTCCCCATTGCGGCCATGTTGGTTGGGGCTGCGGAATATATGCTTGTCCAGATTGCGGTCCTGCTTGTTGTTGTCCTGCTGGTTGCTGCCATTGTTGATTATATGGCTGCTGCGGTGCTGAAGCATATGGCATTGGTTGTGGCTGATTCAGCGGCTGCATTGGTGGCTGTGTGCCATATTGAGGATAATTAGGAATAGGTTGTGTTGGAGCATATTGTGTCTGTGCTGGATGTGGCTGCTGCATATATGGCGGCTGCGGCGCTGAAGCATATGGTATCGGTTGCTGCTGTGGCATTTGTGGTGCTGAAGCCGCTGGTGTCGGCCCTGCCTCTGATACTGGAGGTAAAGGCGGAGGTGGAGGTAAATCCATTGGTGGCGGAGGGTTAGGTAATGGTGCCTCAGTAGAAGCAACAGGAGGTGGGGGTAAATCTCCTGGAGCTTCAGTTGTAAATCCTGAATGTGCAAAATTTGGAGTTGGTGTAGATTGTACGGTTTGTTGCGCTATAGGAGTAGATGGCTGCTGCGTTGGAGCTGACGTAATATTCTGTGCTGTTCCTACTTTAGGAATATTTGGTTGAGTTGGTTTGTTAGCTGCAATTGCCACATTATTTGCAGCCGTCTGCTTTACTTGTGGTGGCTGATTTAATTTAGTTTGAGAAGGCCCTTTCTCTTGCTCAAGCTTTTGAGCAGCTTGTGCTTTTTGTTGTTCAGTAACTTGAGGTTCTGCTTCAGCTTTTGATTCAGCGTTACGCTTACCAATTTCTTCATCTGTTTTAGCTATAGCCGCAGCGGCACTTTGTATACCTTGTTTTTTAAAGTCATCAAGCCAATCATTCTGCTTTGGATTAGCTGTCTTCTTTGTTGTACCTTTTTTCTTATTGGATTTCTTATCTGACTTTGCCATTTTAAAATATATCATTGAATTTATTAATAAAATTATCTAATAAACTCGTTAATATTTTATTAATTGGGGTGAAGTGGTTGTACAGCGGCTTAATTAAACTCAAGCCTATTAAGCTCAACAATATTACCAAGAGTTTTTGCTATTGTATCAAGCAGAATTGCAGCATTATTAACCTCATCAACTTGTGGAAATCCGCCAAAACCCACTGTTTCGATTTGGATATCTTCTCTTGCTGCTTTAGCCATCACTAGTTTAATGACTGAATCTTGATAGTCTATGAAAGGTTGATTTGAAATAACAAGATATGTTTTAGGTTTTGCGGAGAAAGGATAAAGTTCAAGGAACTTCTCTATAGTTGATGCAGTGGTAGCTCTAATGTGCTCTTTATCGATACCACTATAAATTACCTCATATTTTGTTAATTCTGGCAAATTATGGCTTAGAACAAATTTTATCATCTCAAGTTCATTTGATGGGATTTTTTTAAGTTCCTCATTCCTTTTAAGTAAAGCCTCGAAAGCTTCTTTAGTTTCGCCATATTCATTGCTAACTTTTCTATCCCCTGTGAGGATAAATAATTTTATATTAGGATTGATTAAATTTTCTCTCAAAAGCTTCTTATAAAAATCCACTCTTTTTATTGTATCTTCTAAATCAGAACCAAGTAAAAAAATCCCATCATATGTCTTATTTGAAGGAAGAACTTCCTTGTTAAAACCTAATTCATTATTACATATATTTATAATATCCTTTCTCTCATCAAGGGTAATATTATCTATATCCATTGCATATCTCTCGGTAGCTGGTTTATTTTGCCAGCCTGCAGCAAGAATTTTTTGATAAATTTCAATGAAATTATCATGTTGACTTAATGGAAAATTTAAAGCTTTTAGGAGTAGTTTAAAGCTAGCAGTAACTCTACCTTCAGAAGTAAAATAACTATATTTATGCTTTAGGGGAGAGGTGCCATTTCTCATAACATTTTAACAAAATTCTCTTTTATTGTCTTAATGCCAATTCCGTTAAACATAATTTCTAAATTATCGGCTGCTTTTTTTATAACTATACCTTGTCCGAATTTAACATGATGAACTTTAGAGCCAGGTCTAATTCCAGAAGCTTCTTCATTAAAAGAGCTTTTTGTAATTTTTTCTTCTTTTTTGGGAGCAAATAAATTCTTATCTATCTCCATAGCAAAATTATGTCTTGAACCAAAGAAATTTATACTCTTTGTTGGAGTAGTCTTAATGCAAGCTTGGTCAGGTATTTCTTGAATAAAGCGAGAAGGGAGAGAATATACATATTCGTTATACATTCTTCTGCTTTCAGCATGTGAGATGAATAAGTATTTTTTTGCACGAGTAATGCCGACATAAGCGATTCTTCTTTCTTCTTCTAAGCCTTTCTCGCCTTCTTCAGTCATCGATCTTTGATTAGGAAATAAGCCTTCTTCCCAACCAGGTAAGAATACCATTTCAAATTCTAAGCCTTTTGATGCATGTAAAGTCATAAGATTGACTTCACCATCAATGTTTGGATCATTGTGAGTTTCGATCGCAAGACTTGCATGTTCTAAAAATTCTTCGATACTTGAATATTCTGAAATAGCTCTAAGCATCTCATTTATATTATCAATTCTTACTCGAGCTTCCTCAGTCTTTTCCTGTTTCCACATAATAAGATAGCCTGATTCTTCAATCAGGCTTTTGACAACATCAAAAGGTTTGGAATGCTTAAAACGTTCACCGCTTTTCTCAAAAATATTAATAAAATCATTTAATGTAGAGGCGATTTTAGGTTTAAGTAAACCTTGCTGGCACATTAATTTAATTGCAGCAAAAATAGAGAGACTCCTTGCCTCTGCATAATCTCTTATTGCTTTTAATGTGGCATTACCTATTGCTCTTTTTGGAACATTAATAATTCTCTCAAGCGCAATATTATCGTTATTATTTACAGCTACTCTAATATATGCAAGTACGTCACGTATCTCCATTCTCTCATAGAATTTAAGACCGCCTATTATTTTATAAGCAATACCATTTGCCATGAATGCTTCTTCAAATGGGCGTGTCTGAAAGCCTGCTCGTACAAGGACTGCAATATGATTTGGATGGACATTATGATATCTAATAGAGCTTTCAATTGAGCTTGCGATAAAGCGTGCTTCTTCTTTATCATTCCAACATGCAACAATGCGTATTTTTTCACCACCTTCATGAGAAGTCCATAAAGTTTTATCATGACGAAGCTTGTTATTGCGGATTACGCTTGCAGCAGCAGAAAGAATCTCATTAGTAGAGCGATAATTTTGCTCAAGTTTAATAACTTTAGCGCCTTTGAAATCCTTTTCGAACCTTAAAATGTTCGATATTTCAGCGCCACGCCAACTATAAATTGACTGATCATCATCCCCAACACAGCAAATATTTTTATATTTTTCAGCAAGCATTCTCACCCAAATATATTGCGCAATATTAGTATCTTGATACTCATCAATTAAAATATATTTGAACTGATTCTGATAGAGAGCAAGTACATCAGGATGATTTAAGAAAAGCATATTATTGTAAAGTAAAAGATCACCAAAATCCACAGAGTTAGAATCAAGTAAAGATTTTTGGTATTTATGATAAATTTTGCGAGCAATATGGTCTACTTCACTTTTAAGGTCGCTCTGTGAAATTTTGTCAGGTGGAAGTCCTTTATCCTTCCATTTAGAAATAATTGCTAAGATGATTTTTGCTGGAGTAACTTTAGGATCTATATTTTCTTGTTGCATTATATTTTTCACAAGTTGCAACTGATCAGAAGCATCAATAATAGAGAAATATGGCGTAAGATTTAGTAGCTGTGCATTAGCTCTTAGTATTTTAGCAGCTATTGAATGGAATGTTCCAATCCAAGTGCCTGTACAATCAACAATGGTCCTTACTCGCTCCTCCATTTCTCTTGCTGCTTTATTAGTAAAAGTTACAGCCAATATTTCGGATGGGCGTGCAAGGCCTAAGTTCAATATATGACCTATCCTAGTAGTCAAAACTCGTGTTTTACCTGTTCCTGCGCCAGCCAGCACAAGTAATGGCCCTTCAGTTGTAATAACTGCATCTTGTTGTGAGGGGTTTAAATTATAGGTAAGTTCCTTATTTAAAATTTCCTCGGTTAGCTTTATTGTCATTTGAAATTATCTGCGTAGCTTTTTTTTACAATTTTTCTAAAGTGCGGCTCTATCACTTCATACTCCATATTATTCTTATTTGCAAAGTTTATTGCTTCCTCTTTAGTATTGAAGGTGAGCCGAACTTCTTGTTTCATATCTTTTGAAGCGGTCCAACCAAGCATATTCTCAATAAACCTACTGCCTTTCTCTGTAGTGAAATCTAATATCCATTTGTCAGTATATGCAACTCCTGATTGCATTGCTGATTTTGTTGGTTGATAAATTTTTGCTTGCATAGAAAAAACCTTTTATATATTCTTTTTTTTGTTAAAAGTATTTCAAATAAAAATATTCTATATTATGCGTGATGGAAAATCTATTGAAAATATGACATTTGAAGAAGCTTTAAGTGAGCTTGAGCAAATTGTCAAAAAAATTGATACTGGTTCTGAAACTCTAGAATCTTCAATTGAAGCTTATGAAAGAGGTGCTTTACTTAAGGCTCATTGTGAGAAAAAGCTAAATGAAGCAAAACTTAAAATTGAAAAAATAGTTAAACAAGATGATGGTACAGTAACACTTCAAGAAACTGAGCTTTAATATATGCTAAGTTTATTGCATGAATCGCTAAAATAGAGTATTTTATATATATTAATATAATTTCGAGATATATATGAGTTTAGGTTTTGGTCAATTAATCATCATACTTTTAATAATCTTAGTTGTGTTTGGTGCAGGAAGGCTTCCGCAAGTAATGTCAGACCTTGGTAAAGGTATGAAAGCCTTTAAAGCTGCAATGAAAGACGATGAAAAAGATAATAAATAATTTATAGTAGCTTGCTTCAGCTTACCTGCTTTCATTATACTCGCTTAAGACCATGAATTCCTACATAGTCTTTTCCGTTTACTATCCCCCCTGTTTTTCGCCGTTATTAGTCATAACGAGAACCGGCGCAAGACAATCTGTGATTATCTAGTCAAATAAATCACTATACTATAAAGCTCAACTTGATACTCAGGACTTGCTTCAATTCGGCCTTTTAGGCCTTTTTTTGCATAGACGTCGCTGGCTTAATCCCCCCTTTTTTTAGGGGAAGAATGTTAGCCTTGTATAGTACCCCCCCCATTTTATTTATGAGTTTAGAATATAACTTATATTTGTACAATTAAAATACTATATAATTTTTCAATCGTATAGTAAAAAAGACTTTTTTTATAATTCCTTTCTAAATCTATCTACCCTAAGTCACTTATTATATTATAATTATCCATATACATAACAGGGCCCCCCCCTTTTTTATGCTTTAAGATGACAAACTATATTATAGTCAGCAAAAAATATCTAATTCATTGAAATTATACAAAATACCCTGAATCCTGACCCATTTCATCCGCTTGCGGCTCTTGCCTGTCTAAGCTATGACTTTGCTCTGCATCACAGCTAGAGTCGGGTGACTCTGCTACAGAATGCCCCTCCATAATTTCAGCTATATC
>JAJFBM010000033.1 GCA_020697135.1 Rickettsiaceae bacterium | reverse complement strand
TAAACTTTATACTTCTATGTTATTTAGATTGATTATTGAGGATGCTAGAAATAAATTAACTCAACAAGAAATGCAGGAATTTGTAAGCTTCAGATTCGCTGGCACACAAATGGATGGTTCCTTTGATAATACCCCGCTAACACTTACAATAAAAACAGGCCTTATTCAAGAAGCTATAAGCTTAATAGATTTTGGTGCTGATGTTAATCAAGCGTGTATTAATTATGGTGGTTTTACACCGCTTGAGCTTGCAGTTGCCCGTTACACTTATTCAAAAAACATAGAAGATTTGATCCTTTTTAAAGCTTTAGTAAGTCACGGAGCAAGGCTTGATCAAGAGGATATTTTTGGCCATACAGCTTGCAGCTTATCACAAAATCCAATTCATAAGGATTTTTTAGATTTATTAAATCCAGCATATAAAGAAAAACAATTTACAAATATGCTTGAGTTTTGTGAATCTGAGTCAAATATTTTATTTATAGAATTATTAGATAGTAATCTCAAATATGATCTTCATTTAAAACCTGTTTTGTCACGAGAAGACTTTAATTTATATTGTCCGAAGGGGAACGAATACTCAACTGATGGACCCTGCATTGATGATGTATTACTACTCGGCTTAGAGTAATAATACTATTTTCTCTGTAAAATAAGACATATCGACTTAGCGGATCTCGGCTTTACGCAGGTATTAATATACGCTTACGCAGCCTCGTCCTAAATTCAATATGTCTTATTTTAAGTGTGAAATGGTATAATACTTATTCTAAAATGGTGTTTTTGCTCAATTCAGTAATTTTTGAATAAGCTTGTTTTACATCCATATTTGGATATTTGTGAGTGATATAATCAAGCCTACCTTCAAAATCTTTGTAAATTCTTGCAAAACAAAGTGCAGCTTTTTCATTGCCTGAATTATAAGCTTCATAATAACAAACAAAAGCTTGTTCATTATTCGGTTGTTTATCTTTAGTGCCAAGACCCATCTCATACATCATTCCAAGATAATACATTGATTGGTCGTAATAATCGTTTAAAGATTTTTTAAAATAGTACATTGCATTAGCAAAATGTGCATTTTCAAACTCTTCTAAAGCTTTATTGTAGAATTTTTCGATATTCATAATAGATTTACTCTTAATACTTAAAAAAGTGTGAAATAATATGATATATTTCAATAATTAACAATTTCTTAACAACGTAGGTATTTTAGTATAAAAAGATAAAATATTATAATTATAAATAACTAATCTATTTAATTTTTAATCTATGTGCGACTTCTTGGTATATGGAGATAGCGTTTTTAGGGTCTTCTATTATAGATTCAAAATCATATCTTTTATTAGTTAAAATGTCGCTTAACTTACAGTTATCAGGGGTGATTTCATCAATAAGCATTATTGAATTTTCGCCAATATCATATGTTCGACCAAATTCCAAACTACATTCAATCAACCTAAAACCGATACCAGCAAAAAGGCCACACAGAAAATCATTTATACGTGTGACAAGAGCTTTAATTGCTTCTAACTCATCTTTTGTGGCGATTTCAAGGTTAATTATTTGACTTTCATTTAAGGCAGGATTATTTTTCTCGCTAGATTTTAATTGCCAGTCAATCATAGGTTTATGGAATACATATCCTTGCTCAAAGCCAAGAGAGGATACATATTTTCCTGAGGCGATATTTGAGATGAATACTTTTAAAGGTATGACGTCCACAAGTTCTATCATTTGTTCACGCATATTCATTTTTTCAATGAAATGGTTATTGATTCCAACCATATTTAAATGGCTCATAATTGTTGCTGATATGCTATTATTAAGCACTCCTTTGCCAGATATGCTTATAACTTTTGAACTATCAACTCGAAGCTCATCCTTAAAAAATTGAATAATTTCATTATTCTCATTATCATAATATATAGTTTTGCTAGAGCCTTCGAAAAGCTTTTCCTTATCTTTTATTTTCTTAGCTTTTGGTGCCATAAATTTCCTCTGCTCTATTTTTAAATGCCTTGATCATTTTTTGTGATGCATGGTCAAACATCATGCCGATTAATTTTTCTAAAAATACTGATTTAAAGCTGAAATCTAAGAAAAAATCAACTTTTGTGCCGTTCTGTTCTTTGTATATACACCATTTATTAGTTAGATGAGTGAATGGGCCTTCAACCATCACAACATCTATTATATAATTATCTTCTGTCTGATTAAGTGTGACCTTTGAACGATATTTTTCAGTGAATGCTTTATATTGGATTACTAAATCAGCAAGTAAAAAATCACTGTTTTTTTCAACTATTCGTGCTGCTGCACACCATGGTAGGAATTTAGGATAATTTGCTATATCAAGAACCATATCAGCCATTTGTTTTGGCTGATATGGCAAAAATGTAGTATCACTGAACTTGGGCATCTTTACTAAATTTTTTCAGCCTTGCTTGTTTTAACATTTCAAAATCTTCACTTGCATGATACGAGGAGCGGGTGAGCGCGCTTGCAGATACCATTAAAAAGCCTTTTGCTTTAGCCATTTCTTTATATAAGTTAAATTCTTGTGGTTCAACAAATCTTTCAAGTTTAGCATGTTTTGGCGTAGGCTGAAGATACTGTCCAATTGTTATAAAGTCAACTTCCGCTGCTCTAAGATCATCCATAACTTGAAAAATTTCTTCTTTTGTTTCCCCAAGCCCGACCATCAAGCCTGATTTTGTAAACATTGTTGGATCTAGTTTTTTTACTTTATGCAGTAAATTTAAGGAATGGAAATATCTCGCTCCAGGCCTAATTGTTCTATAAAGCGAAGGTACAGTTTCAATATTATGATTATAAACATCTGGTTTTGCTTCTACGATCTTTTCAACTGCTCCTTCTTTCCTTAAGAAATCAGGTGTGAGAATTTCTATAGTTGTATTTGGCGATGTTCTTCTGAGTTGAGTAATACATTCAACGAAATGACTTGCACCTCCATCTTCAAGGTCGTCGCGGTCAACGGATGTAATCACAACATGTTCAAGGCCTAATTTAGACACTGCATCTGCAAGCCTTTCAGGTTCATGCGGGTCTAGTTTATCAGGCATGCCAGTTTTTATATTGCAAAAAGCACAAGCTCTAGTGCAAACTGAGCCTAAAATCATTACAGTTGCATGTTTTTTACTCCAGCATTCACCAATATTAGGACAAGCAGCTTCTTCACAAACAGTATTAAGCTTAAGACTATGAATCAGCTCGCGAGTATTTTGATACTCCCTTGAAACTGGGGCTTTTACTCTAATCCAATCAGGTTTTTTTAATGGAGACATATACAACTATATTTTTACATAACTTAAATTCCGAAACTAACAACTTTATCTGGTCTTTGCAAATAAAAAACATTTTAACACGATGTTAGTTACAAGTTTTCTATATAGTATGGATTTTAGGAAAGTCTAATCAACCACGTCAGTATTTGTTAAATACCAATCGGGGCTGTTGCTTAATAAGCTTTTTTGAAATGTCCATTCTTCTTTAAATTTATTGCCAAGGAACAATACTTTAATTATTACGCTATTGCCAAAGGTAATAACTTCAGAAACTTTTGCATCAATATCGGTAGACTCTTTAAACTCTATATATCTACTACGACTTTCAGGGATCTGTTCAATATATCTTTTGTCAACAAGCGCTGATAAAGCCTTTGTATCTTGTTCTTTTAAGGCTTTGATAATAAGCTTAAATACAATTTTGGCACCTTTAATAAACTTTTCAAGGTTAAAGCCTCCCATAGCTTCAGCTATATCATCAAGCATTGGCAGAATATGTTGTTTGTTTTCAGCAACTATTAAATCATCATTAGCACTTAATTTTGCTTCTTTTATAGCTTTTACATTATTAGATTTATGACTTGAATATGACGTGACATCCTTTAGGCCTCCAGGCTCGCCAAATACAGACCCTTTACGTGCAGGATCATCCTCCTCAGTCGTGCCGAGCATTGAGAATAGTCTGTTAATTAGAACAAATGCAATACCTGCAAATAATAACAATTCAATTAATTGTGCGGACATATTAAACCTTTATATAGTAGTCAGACTAAAGTCTATATTTAATTATATTATATAATGAAGATATAAATAAAGTATTAATTATAAATCTGAACTACAAAATTTACTCATAATAATACATGTTTTTTCAAAAAAGCCAAGCATGAAGAGGCCTTTTATCCTACATAAATAATATTGAGCAAGCTTTTATGAGCTCTGTTGCAAAATTTTTTATGCTTGAATTTATCTATGGTTATTTAATTTTTTAGCAAGCAAGTAGGTTATCGGTGATTATTCTTATTTCACCTTTTATGCCTTGTCCATATTTCCATAATTCAAACTTTCCTTTTTTAAACATTCTCATTAGTTCAAATCCCTTTATTATAGCATAAGCTGTTTTCATTGACTTAAACCCTAAGGGGGGTTTGATAAGCCTCTTTAGCTTACCATGATCTGATTCAATAATGTTTTTCAAGTATTTAACCTGTCGATGTTCAATCTTAGGAGAGCATTTACCTTCAGCCTTTAACTTCTTTAGATCAATATCGTAAGTAGGATTCTTATCTGTTTTTATTGATTTCGGATGTACATACTCAGGTATAGACTTCAATGCCTTGCTCAAGAAAAGCTTGGCAGCCTTAGATTTACGAGTTCGAGAAAGGTAGAAGTCAATTGTATTGCCATATTTATCCAGAGCTCTATAAGGGTAAGCTCATTCTCCCTTTACCCGAATATACGTCTCGTCGACCCTCCAGCTATATCCTAGTTGAGGCTTCCAATACCATTTGAGTTTATCAAGCATCTTTGGAGCGTAACCCTGTACCCACCGGTAAATAGTTGAGTGATTAACGCTTACTCCACGCTCTAATAACATCTCTACCAAATCCCGATAGCTTATGCCGAATTTACAATACCAACGAACTGCCTAAATTATTACTTCATACGTAAAATAACGATCCTTAAATATACCCATAGCTACCTGCTGAAAATTTATATCAAAATAAAATTAGCCCGAAATTAAAAAATTTGTAACAGGGCCACCAATATCGAGTTACCTGCATATTCTGGCGATTTAAATTACAATTGTCTTACAGGACTTGATTCAAGCCAAGATAAGTTTTCTTAACAACAAAATTAATTTTCCCTTATTTGAATTATGATTTGTTAAAGGAGGCGTAATGTTGAGTATATAAACTTAAACTTCATGTCATATTTAACATATTACGCTACGTTTCTACGTTTTCAGAAAATAATTATAATTAATAAAGCTAAGCTTAATAAACAATAATTTAATGTATTGTTATAAAACTCTTGATTTATTAATAAATATTCATATAATCAAATTATAAAAAATTAAAATTAGGTTAAAGTAATGTCTAAGAGAAAGATTGACGAAGTTTTTAATATTAGTGATACCAAAGTAAAAAAAAATATATTTGAATTTTATTTTTATCATGAAGCCCCTGAATTGAGAAATCTTGTAAAATTTATTCAAGCGAGAGATGAATCAAAAATTTTAGAATTTATTTCTAATAACCCAGAGGTTTTAAATGAGAAAGGAAAATTTATAGTGTTTTATAATCACGCTGGGAGTGATGAAGCAAGAGCAAAAAGTTATGATGCAGTACATATTATGCATATACTTGCATATCATGGAATGAATAATGTTTTAATCCATATTTTATGTAGTAAACCAAATTTATTATTAGAAAAGTCTCACAAACAAGAAACATTACTAAGCTACGCAGTTCTCGGTGGTAATGAAGACACTATAGATTATTTAGCTTGTTTAAATGTTGACTCAAAAAGGATTGATTTAAACAACCTTAATAAATCGCAGCAAAATTTACTTTTTTTAGCAGCTTTACAGGATAATGCAAAGTTATTTAAAAAATTATTACAGCTTAAGGTTCATCTAATAGTTCCTAATACAAAAATTCTCAATAAAATTTATGAATCAATAATTAGTTACAACTCTGCTGAACTAGCTACAGTATTATTAGAATATTTAAAGTCAAAAAATAACGAAGGGTATACTCAGTATATTAACTATTTTTGTAAATGTAGCGTTTTAAGTGATAAAAAAGAATTAGTTGAACTAGCATTAAAGTTTGGTGCTAACCCTAACTTTGTATTTAACGATCAGAATTTATTAGTTCTTGCTTATTTAAAAGGCAATAATGAAGTAGCAGATTTATTAATGCAATATGGCGCAAGTCCTTTCCTTCCTTTTTATAAAAAATCTATGAATGAATTTTGTAACGTTATAAGCTATTTTATTGAAGCAAATAACATTGATCTTGCAATGCAGATTATAGATAAAAGTTTATTTAGATTTGATAAATACACTATTACTCAAAGTATATTTAATATTATAAAAGATATTACAAATAAAAAATTACCCAATGCTAATGCTTTCATAAATCAATTATTATCTAACAGAGCTTTATTTGCAAATATTGTCGAAGTTGCAAAATTTGAAGGTGATAAAGAGATGATTAAATATTTATCAGGTATATATAAAGCAAAGGAGTTAATTAAAAACTCTTTTACCCCTGATTCTGCAGCGCAAAGTGTGGAAGCCAGATCAGTAAAAAAAGTATTAGAAAGCTTCAAATACAGTCCTAAAGAAAAGGAGCAGATTGCTAAAACTTTATCTCAAGGTGCGGTTAAGGTAGTTAATGAGCAAAAAATTATGCCAAATTCTACTTCTGCTGTTAAAAAGGCTAATCTTAATAGTGTCGTTAATAAAAACTTTAAACCGATTAAGGAAGTAGAGTCGGTGCAGCCTAATACGGTTCAAAGAGCTGTAAAAGATAGTTTTAATGTTAATACTAACGAGTCCTTAGTTGAAAAAAAAGATACTTATAATGAAAGCCCTCAAACAAAAATTATTGTAAATGAAAGTTTACATAAGATGTATGCGTCATTGAGAATAAAAATTTTGGGGGATAAGAAAATTACTTGGGAAACCAAAATTGATATATTTAATGCTAGATGTAAAAATATAATTGATTCATCTTCGGAAAGTGCATTAACTAAACTAGTTACTATGGCTCTTAATATAAATGATTATGGAATGATTAAACTTTTGGTAAACCATAATTTAAAACATCAGGATCAGAGCAAGGAAAGTTATAATGTCTTAAAAAATTTAATTCTATCTAATAAGGATGCAATAGTAAATTTATTGGAAGAAAATTCTGATGTTGAGATGGTTCTGCCTTTAATTACTAGACCAGAATATGAAACTTGGGCAGAAAAAATAAAAGCTGCTGAAGAATATATAACCAAGAATGGAATAACTCAGGCGCAATTGGATGAAGAGATGAATTTATCAGAAGATCATTTAAATGGATTAAATGGCTTAAATCAAGATTATTCTGATATTTATTAAATTAATTTTTTTATATTAAATCTCCAGAAGCGCCACAAAATTATTAAGGTTTAGCGTAAGTTATAAATTATAAAACTGCTAAACCTTAGGTTCTGTGTTTGGAGATATAATTTAAACCTATTTTAGGTCTTCTTGGCTGCAATTCTTAGAAAACTTTTTGAAATAGGAGTACTGTTCCTGCGAAATTTTCTAATATTTCGCCTAAAAATCTCTAAAAATATATCTTAAAAAATTTCCTGACGAAGAACATAGTATAAACTTTCATATAATATTATGTATTTTTAATATTATTGCAAAAATTACTATAGTAGGTTTCCAGCAAGTAAGTCTAGCTTTTTTGGGCATGTTGCAAATTTAATTAATGCCCAAAATTTAAAATAATAGAAATTTCATTTACAATAAAAGCAATGTTATAGAATATTTTTTAAAAAAGATACCCCTGTTCCTGGGATATTTACAGAGGCATTTCAAGGAAAGGGAAAGTGATCCTGAAGGTGCAACCCAGGTAGAAATAATAGGCTTATTACGATTTGCAATATAGGTGAATTAATTTCAATATATTTTCATTACTTTTTCCCCAATTTAAGCGTAGGCCTGATACAAGAGGGCTCGAAAGGGGGGGCAGGGCATGAGTCAGCGCGTGTTAGGGAAGAGAGGTAGAAGTTAGAAAGCTCTAATTCAATAATGATGACTGCGAAGAAAATGTATAAGGATCATGGAATGTGTATCGCTGTTATATGCAAAACCTTAAAAATCTTGCGAGCGAGCTTCTATAGATATATCACCCTTTGATCAGTACACTTGTAAATAGCAAGGGTGAAATTAGTAACATAGAAATACGGGTAGGTATATTAGGTGAATACAGAGTAATCACCTATAACCTTCTCGCCTGCTCAAAAGCTTGTCAATCCTACCAAAAATAATAACCTCTAAAAATCAATAACATCCCTTCCAGTCTATAGAGGTTGGAACCGTAAGCAATTATTTTAATCCATGAAATTCATATAAATTAGGTATATCACCTGTCGGTACAAAAGAGGCATCATCGAACACTTTACTGTCTAATGAGTAATCATCAAACTGTAAAGGCTTATCTTCCTTAAGGTCGTTTTTATGCCCTAAATCACTTAATAATTCTTTGATTATTTCTTGATGAGATTCCTTACTTTCTTGCCATTTTTTATAATTAGCTCTAAATACTTCGCATCCATAAAGTTTTTTTATTAGATAAGTATTTAATTTTGTTTTAGGGCATTCTTCTGCATTTACCTTTATGCTTCCGTCCTCTAACTGACAGCTTAGATAATGTGAAGGCCCATCATATTGTAGGTACTCTTCTGTAACATGTTGATTGTGCCTAAAAGCAAAAACTTCACCATCAACAGTAGTAATAAGCCTATCTAAATATTTCTGTTCCTCGATGTAATGGTGGTATTTTGATAATTCCCTTGATACTTCTGTAATAAAATTTTTCTCTGATCTATTAGGTTCTTTACCACTCTCATCATTAAATTTTATTTGTTTTAAATGTTTACTTATCAAATCGAAATTATGTTTTTCTATCATTTTACAATCCGTCTTCAGACTAAAAGTTAGTAACTGATGAAGCTGTACATTGCTAAAGGAATTTAACCCTTTGGAATTTAAATCATGATTGCAACGCAATGCAGTGTCAGCAATAAACTCTTTTAAAATTTTTGCTTTTTCGCTATCCAATAAAGCTATACTATATAAAGCGTTTACCAGTGAACCATGTCCAAACTTATGATTTGTGGAGATTACCTCTTCCTGCCATTTCTTGAAAAATTCATCACTCATCTCAAGTCCAAGTATACTAATTGAATGTAAAATTTTTATATAATGTTCGGGATGAAAATATTTACCTTCTTGTGAAACACCATATTTATAACTACCATGACTTTGATCTTTAGAGTTTTCTATAATTTTTAAAAATCTTTTTTCCCATATTTTTACAAAATCCTTATTAGGCTTGATTTTTAACTCGCTTAATGATTGGATTAAGTTTGTCATCTCGTCAGCGTATAAACTACTGATTTTGTTTACAACAAGCTCTAATATTGTTTGTTGAAGCTTTGATATATCTCCTTCAAAGGAATGTAACATGCCTGTATTTTTATATATAGAAGTGAAAATATTAATAAAGTCAATTAATTCGCTCGCGCTAGTTTTTAGTTCTTTAGGTATTGCATTAAATAGTTTTTCAAAATCCCTTAATATGTTTCTTGCTTCAAAATGATAATTTTTTTCATTTGCCTCTTTGTTATATTTATTATATTTAATTGTAACTTCATTGATAATATTTAAGTTGTAAATAAGAGCTTTGAGGTTGTTTATTCCAGGAAAAGTTTGTGCCTTCCACGCTTCTAATATATTTTTTCCTAACTCTTGTACATTACGGTTATTTTTATAATCTCCTAAATAGCATCCAACAAATAGCAAATCTACAATAAAATCAATATTATCAGTTTGAAAATTTATTTTACCATTTCCGGATATAAGCTTAAACATGACATCTTTAGGTACAGATATTCCAACTAGTTTTTCTATATTTGCAAGGGAAGATATAATAATATTTTGAGAGATTAATTTTTGTTTTGTTTCATAGACATGTCTATGATTCCAGTTTTGAATTTGACATGCTGAGTCGCTTTGTGAGCTCCTAATTTTTTTAAATTGAGGTTCATCACTAAATGAATGACAACGCTTATTAAGTGATTTTGTTTGAAGTACTTCTTTCATAGAATTATTTTTTGTTAAGTTTGTTTGCAAAATACACTATATTTGTTAAGTTGTCAAGTAATATTATATCTTAATTAAGATTACTTAATAGATTGTATTGTCGTATGATATATATAATTAGTCATCAAATTATTTATGGTAAGCAACCATACAAATCTATGAGGAATTTGGATCCTTTTTTAGAGAAAGGAGTATATGTTGCAATTTTTTCTTTATTTACCATTTGCATATAAATAATGGATTTAATTATAATTCCTCTAAGTTGTCTCCTCCAAGTTCCATCGGATCATGAAAAGTTGCAGTTTCTAAGATAAAATTATCTTCTTGTATATTATTATCAATTTTACGGATCTTAACATGTGGCTGTTCGTTATTCTCATCTATATCAATAATTCTTTTATATAAATTTTGTTCAAATTTTTGAATTTTATTGTTATTTGCAGATATATTGTTCTGAAGTAATTCTTTGAAGCGGGTTTGAGTTAATTTAAGATCTTCTTTTAAATTACTTGTAACAAACTGTAATATATAATTCATCACATCCTTTGGTAAATCAAAGATATGGTTTGAATCGTCATTGTTCTGTCTTAATTTTTCTTTACAAACGCCTTTTAATCTAAAATAATTTTCAATGGCATATTTCTCGCAATCTCGATGAAATATAGCTTCATCATTAAGGTTGTGTTGTGAAGTTAAAAGATGGGCTTGCGGACCATATTGAAATGTTTTAAGTTTAGCGTCAGCCTGTGCATAATCTAAAATTGCTTTAACATGATATTTATTCTCAAATATTAAAGATATATCCTTTAGAGTGACTTTTCTAAGTATATTATTATTTATTTTATCCATCTCATGGCTTCTTTCAGCCAAATTCACATTATAAATAACTTCTTTAACACGATTTAATACTTGCCTTGTCGCATGCATTATATCTTGATTGCGTTTAGATAAATCATCTATCTCCCTTATAATATCAAGTGTATCCTGATCCGTAACATGATTATAATTGTTTAAAGCAATCACTGGAAGTGTGTTTGTTTTTAATACTTCACGTAGAGTGATAAGATTTTCAATATTTTCATATTTAAAGTCGTCTGACATCTCATCAATCAGGCATATACTTGTTAAAAAATTATTTTTTTCAATAAGAGATGCTATATAAGTAAAAATTTTGTCTGAAATTTGGGAATTTTTAAAGGTTAATTCCTTTAAGTGGTTATTTTTCTCTAAAGCTTTTATAATAACTTCGACTTGTTCATTGTGTTCAATGCTTCCCATTGTTAAGTCTATTAAAGTTGTATTAGTCTCGAGGAATTTTGCAAATAATGTGTAATCTTCTATGTTTAGAGAGCTATCATAACTTGGATCAAGTATTAAAGTATTTGTATATTTGTTACACTCTAATGCTTCTATCAGCCTTGCAAAATTTTTTTGCACAATAATATGATTTTCAATTTCTAGTTTAAATAATGGAGCGTTTTCTTTTAAAGCTTTTATAATTGCTTTAATCCCTTTATAATAATCTATATCGTGACTATGAAATAAGTCAAGTGAAGTAATTTTGCTTTGAGGTAATGCGTCTGCAAGGCTAATAAAGGCCGCTACATCTGTCTCAATATCAAGTAATGATAAGTTGAAAAGGGTTTTATTAACTTTCAATGAATTAGCTAGAACCAGAGCATCGCTTACTAGGAGTTTATCATATAATATTAAGTTCTTTAATGTATGGTTATTTTCAAGGGCTAAGAACACGCTGTTTAAGTTGGCAGAATCTAAATCAAGGGATTTTATTGGAATAGAGTTATATTGTAATTTCTGACTTAAATTTTCTAATGAATTAGGGAGTAGGTATCTAAAACATAGAGAAACTTCTTTAAGAGTAGGCTTCTTTTCTAAAGTATCTAATAAATCGCTTGCTAAAGAGCCCTCAAAAAAACTTTCTGAGTCATAACAATCTAAATTAAGAACTTCTATTTTTGGCCATTTGTTTATAGTTTCTTTTAATGCTTCCCAAATAGTAAATGAAGTTTGTTCGGAAAAAAGTATATTAGAATCATAACCTGTAACATTTGGAATATTTTGTAATTCCTTTAATACATCTATATATGGTGCTGAATCATTAAACCCAAATGTCTTTATTTTATAGAATAAATGTAATTTATTAAATCTTATATTGTCTTTTAAAATATTTATTAGAATTGGTATTTCATCCTTTTCAATATCAGTAAGGTTTATGGATAAAGAATTAATACTTGTATTTTTACTTAATGCTTGGCCAAAGGCTTTTAAATATATAATGTTGTCTTGATTCGTTAGTTTAGAAATTGGTATTGAGCGTATCGTTAGAAAGTACTCTTTAACTAAGTTATTTTCAATGTCTTTGAAATATTCTTTTGCTGCATGATTCGGATCAAATCCTTTAATTACTTTTGTCATTAATGGATTAAGGTTATTAAATAAAGAGCTCCATGACTCATTCTTGTTAATAAAAGCATTAAGAGCTGTTACTATTTTATTGGACTTAGTTATATTAAAATAATAATTATTTAATTCATTGAGATGCTTGTTAAAATAATCATATGTTTTCTTAGTGGAATCTTCTTTTAATGATAAATAAAGCTCTTTATTAAGCGTAATTGTCTTTTCTACAATAGTTTTATTAGCTATTGCTTTGCTAACTAAATGAAGAATAATATTAGTTGAGGCTAAATAAACCTTTATCAATTCTACAATATCTTTAGTTAAGGATTTATTCCATTTTAGAACATTTAATATGAATTTATAATTATTTATATGTATATTTATGTAGTCATCCTTAGCAAAGGCATTTGGATCTTTAAATTTCATATTGATGAGCTCTTTTTGTTAATCAACACAACATTAATTAAATTTTTTTATCTATTATATAAAATTATTGTTAAATAATCTAGCAAATTTTTTAATTACTAACAAATATTTGAAGCTTTGTTAACACTAGGATGCTTTACATATTTATTAGTAATTAAAAATCATATAGTAACTTTAAAATCATATATATAATCTGACTTATGTATTTTTCTATTGAAAGCTATCCATTCCAGAGACGTTATTATGTATTCCTTCGGGTGGATAAGGGCCAACCATTAGATTATAGTCGATTATATCTTCTT
>JAJFBM010000032.1 GCA_020697135.1 Rickettsiaceae bacterium | reverse complement strand
GAAATTGGTAAAACACGTTTACATGGTCACATGGGTAAACTTGGTCTAAGATTTAACATATAATCTTATCACCAAATCCATGGTTTTAAGGAGCTCTAACTTGAGAGCTCCTTTTTTATTTTCAGCTATCTCAAGATAAAATTGTGCTACAGCTGCAATTACAAATTTTATTATAAAGCAAGACGAGACTAAAAATCCTTTTCTTATATTTTATGAAAATTCTTTATATTAATATTATTGATAGATCTTGAGGTTAAATTTAAACCTTAGATAAAAACTAGTTCAAACCAAAAGAATTTGTTATGAGAAAATTATTAATAGCTATCACCTGCTTTATTTGTACCTCTTTTCAAGCTTATGCAGCAAAAGATAGAGCATATTTGAGAATCGATGCAGGTAGCGCCCACTTTCAATCTGAAAAAAACAGAACTGCTAATATAAAATTAAAGTCAGAACATAATCCGTTAATGTCTGTTGCTATTGGTTATGGTTTAATGGATATGTTAAGAGCCGAGCTTGAACTTGGCCGCCATTTTAGGCCAGGAATGACAAGAAAACCTAAAGAAGGCGAAGCTTATTATGGAAAATTAAAGCATAAGCCAAATATTTCTTCCCTTTTCCTAAAAGGGATTATAGATATATATGACTTTGGTATAACAACTTTTTTTGCTGGGGGGGGTATGGGAATTGCAAGAGTAAGTGAGAAAATTATTTTTGTCGGAACTCCAGAAAGTTTTACCCATAAGTTAAAGATAAAGAATAATACTGCCTATACAGCGCTTGCCGGGATTGCATTTAATGTTTCAAGTGATGCACAATGGGATATAACTTATAGCTATAATAGTTATGGTACAACCAAATCTAAGATTATAGATGATTTTGAGCATGGTAAAACACGTCTGCATGCACATATTTTAAAGCTTGGGGTTAGATGGAATATATAAAAGTGTAAGGAGCTAAATACAAGGCTCTTTATTTTAATTTTAAATATAACTTTCCTAATTTTCTGCTCAAATAATACTTGCGATGAGAATAAATATGATGTATATTACCCCTACTTTTTAGCTAAACTCTAAAAAGTTCGGGGGTGTAGCTCAGTTGGTTAGAGCGTCTGCCTGTCACGCCGAAGGTCGCGGGTTCGAGTCCCGTCATCCCCGCCATCAGTATTTCAAAAAACCAAATTAATATTCAAAATTTATAATGGCCAATCCTTCACATAATCCTGCTATAACAGTTAAAATCGAAAGAATAATCGGTAATGATGATTTACCCCTTCCTTCATATGCGACCTCACAAAGCGCAGGACTAGATTTATATGCTGCAATTGAAGAAGCTATCCATATCCATGCAGGGCAAGTAGCAATAATCCCAACCGGGATTAAAATAGCACTACCTGAAGGTTATGAAGCACAAATAAGACCTAGATCTGGTTTGGCTGCAAAAAACGGCGTTACAGTTCTCAATACACCTGGTACAATTGATGCAGATTATCGTGGAGAAGTCAAAGTTATTTTAATTAACTTAAGCCGTGAAGATTTCATTGTTACACGTGGCATGAGAATTGCTCAAATGGTCATTAATCAATTTCAAACCATTAAATGGGACGAAGTAAAGACTTTAGAGGTTGATACAGAACGTGGCGAAGGTGGATTTGGCTCAACAGGTGTTAAGCAGAAGCATTTAATTAATTAATTTATTTGCTGACTCAAAGGAAATGTATCATTACATTTAATTTTCTACTTCATCGTTATTTATATATTTAACTATAATTGAGTAAGCCTTTATTTATTTTAAATCTCAATGTGACTTATTACTTGAATTCTTATATAATACCCTAAAATTTATATATTAGTATTATGCAAGAAGGCATTAGAATTGCTAAATTCATTGCGCAAAATGGTTATTGTTCAAGGAGAAAAGCTGAAGAGTTAATTGAAGCAAGAAGCGTCAAGCTCAATGGCGAGATTATTTCAAACCCAGCTACTCATATAACTGGTAGGGATATAATAGAAATTCAGGGCGAGATTTTAAAAAAATCATCTGATAATCATGCGCGTCTTTGGCTATATTATAAACCAAATGGTCTTATTACTTCGCATAAAGATACCCATTCAAGAACAACTATATTTGAAACCTTACCCAAGAATTTGCCTAGAGTTATTTCAGTAGGTAGGCTTGACTTAAATAGTGAAGGCTTACTTCTCTTAACTAATAGTGGAAAGCTTGCAAGATATTTAGAGCTGCCAGTAAACGCACTTGCTAGGGTTTATAAGGTTAGAGCTTTTGGTCAGTTTGATTTAAAAGAATTAGTGAAGATTGAAAAAGGAATTACAATAGATGGAATTACCTATAAGCCTGCTAGAATAGAATTAATTAAGGGGGGGGCTAATAGTTGGTTTTCTGTAACCTTAAGCGAAGGTAAAAATAGGGAGATTAGAAAAATATTTTCCCATTTTAATTTAAGTGTTAACCGCTTAATAAGAATAAAATATGGCCCTTTTGAAATAGAGAAATTAGAACCTGGTGAACTAAAAGAAGTTCCATATAAAAAATTGTTAAATTATTTACCACAAGAAATTCTAGCATTATGATGAAAATAATAGCCGGTAGGCTTAAAGGACGTAATATCCCAACATTTAAAGGTGATCGCTATCGCCCATCGCAATCTCGTCTGCGTGAAGCATTATTTAGTATATTAAATTCTGGTGATTTTGGAGAACAAAATATTTTAGAAGGTGCAATGGTACTTGACCTGTTCTCAGGTGCTGGAAGCTTATCTTTTGAAGCTCTATCAAGAGGGGCTGCTCATTGTACAATGGTTGATGTGGATGCTGAGCATTTAAAGCTTGCAGAATCTGCTGGTGAGCATTTCGGTGAAGCAGATAATGTAAACTATTTAAGGCTAGATGCGACAAATCTTCCACTTGCTAATAGAAAATTCAACCTTGTTTTTATGGATCCTCCTTATTATAGTAAGCTCGCGGATAAAGCATTAAAATCTATAATGAATAAAGGGTGGATTCAAGATGGAGCTGTTATTGCTGTTGAGGTTTCAAGGAAAGAAGATTTAAAACTCGTTCCAGGTTATAATTTGGTGGTTGAAAGAATATATGGTAATAGTAAATTAATTATACTAACCTATGAAGGTAAGCCTTCAAATGAGCCAAAGAATGAGTAAAGTTAGATGAGCAAAGTTAAAAGACAATATTTTTGTGCAAATTGTGGGGCAGTTCATACAAAATGGTCTGGTCAATGTTTTGATTGTAAAGAATGGGACTCTATAACTGAAGAAGTTGTCTCTAAAAAAAGTGATGACTCTAATATCTTAATAGGAAAACCTTTAACACTTGAATCACTAGACTCCTCTATGACAGAAGAGCCAAGATATACAACTCCAATTGGAGAACTAAACAGAGTTCTTGGTGGTGGGCTTGTTGTAGGTTCAACAATATTAATAGGGGGGGACCCTGGAATTGGGAAATCAACCCTACTTTTGCAACTAGCAGCAACTTTATCTGAACATACACTCAGCTGTCTTTATATTACGGGTGAAGAATCAACAAGCCAAGTTAAAATGCGTGCATTTAGGCTAGGTCTTGCGCAATATCCACTTAAGATTATATCCGCTACCAAAGTTGAAGATATAATCACTACCATGGATACGCATAAAGATACAATAAAACTTGTAGTAATCGACTCTATTCAGACCATGTTCTCTGAAGATATAAGTTCAGCACCTGGTACAGTTTCTCAGGTAAGAGCTACAGCTCACTCGCTTATATCTTACGCAAAGCAAAATGATATAATACTCCTAATAGTAGGGCATGTAACTAAAGAAGGTGAGCTTGCCGGCCCTAAAGTTCTTGAGCATATGGTTGATACAGTTCTTTACTTTGAAGGTGATAGGAATCATCATTTTAGAATTCTCCGCTCAATTAAAAATAGGTTTGGTGGAATAAATGAAATTGGCGTATTTGAAATGCGCGAATCAGGGCTTGTTGAAGTTACTAACCCATCTGAGCTATTCTTAATGCAACGAGAAAGCAATGTTAGTGGCACAACAGTTTTTGCTGGAATCGAAGGCTCAAGGCCAGTATTAGTTGAGATTCAAGCACTAACTGCACCATCAAATATGGCAACGCCTAGAAGATCTGTAGTTGGCTGGGATGCAAATAGGTTATCAATGTTGCTTGCTGTACTTGCTGTTCGTTATGGCCTTAATCTTTCATCTTATGAAGTATATTTAAGCGTTGCCGGTGGCCTTAGAATTACAGAACCTGCTGCAGATCTTGCTGTTGCAAGCTGTATAATTTCAGCAGCCCTTAATAGGCCACTCCCTGAAAAGACAGTATTTTTTGGTGAGGTAGGGTTGTCAGGTGAGGTTCGAAAAGTTTCACAAGCAGAACTACGCATCAAGGAAGCACAAAAGCTTGGCTTTACTGATGTAGTTTGCTCCCTTAATGAAGGGCTTAAAGGTGATTCAGTCCAAGGCATTGCCCACATTAAACAGCTGAAAGGGGTGCTATAAAGTAAGAGCGTCGCTAGACCCTTTAACACTTACTTCTCCAGCAAACTCTACAGGCTTGTAGTCGTGTAGAAGATAATCAGCTATTTTTGACATTATTTCGTGAGGAAGCGTGAAAAATGGTGCTTGAGAGTTGTTTTCAAGAATTTCAAGCCAATCTGCATTTTTAGCATCTTTTGCCCTTTTAAAGTTTTCTTCAGTTGGAATATATTTTGGCTTAAATATTGTTAAGGCAAAAAAGTAATTATCATCTATACAGTTAATAAAATCTTGATCTACCCCTTGATAGAATTCACCAGCAAGTATACTTTCTAAAGTAATTTTAAACTTAATATAACGACGTAAATGTGTAAAATACATTATTTCGTCAATATTAGTATTATTTTCTAAATGGTAGTTCTTATCAACAATAAATTCTGCTGTCTCTTTAAGGAATAAAGCTTTAGGCATAGGATAGTCACTAAAGTAAGCCATATTTTTATTTGATTGAAGTGCGTTATATATAGATTTATTTATCGGAGATAGCTTTACATCATAATTATTAAACCTATCTACAGTATTATGTCCATCATATAAAGCTAAATTTATAAGTTTATATAAAGGATTATTGATAAGTTCTATGACTTTTTCTTTAAAATCTGTAGTCGCTTCTGCAGGGTTATAGGTAAAATATAAACTTTTTATATTAGGCTGATGATTAATCACAAGCTTAATTATATTAAGCACATCATCACTGTTAAGGAAGCTATTAGTTTTATTCTGGTGGTCTATAAATTTTAAATCTAAACTAAGTAAGCTGCATATTAATTTAGAGTTCGTAAGAGTATCTGAAAGATTTTGTACATATTTAGGCATATCTGCTTGTAGCACCAAATTACGAAACATAGGACCAAAACCTGGAAGGCCATAATAAGGGTCATTAAGATTAAGTTGCAAGCTTATATAAATAGATCCAGACCCTCGGTTCGGCGATGCAAGTACGTCAAGTAGAGCTTTGAAATCCTCTATATCAAGATTAGCCTTGCTTAAAGTAATACCTCTGACTTTATTATTAGTATTACTTAATGCTGAACAGATAAGCTGCACAAATTTTTTATTTGGTGGAAAATTAGTTAGTATTAATTTTTCAACGCAGTTTTTTATATTATTAAATAATTCAAGAAAACCATTATTGTAAAAAACATCAGCATCAATAGAGGTCACAATTTCATCAGAAGCTTGGAGAAGTAAGTTATTAAGATTGATGTTGTTTGAGTTTTTAAAACTTTTTAATAATGAAGCTATCGCTTCATTGTTGAAAATATTATCAATAGATAAAGCTGGATTATTAGTTTTTATAGAGAGAAGCTTCTCTAAATGCTTAGATTCAGCATTAACATATACAAGAAGTTTTTTCGCTTTACCATTTATTATAGCATTCACTAAACTATCTCCAGTATCTGGTTCTAGAGAACTAAAATAAGATAACCTAAGCTTAGGCAAATCTAAAAACATTTCTAGAATAGGCTCTGTGTCTTCTCTAATTTTATTAAAGAGGTGGATGGTTTGAACCAATTTTAGAAGTGTAGAGTTTTTAGCAAGCATTAGCATTTCTTGTTCACATCCCTCATAAAGAATAGTTGACAGGTTATTTGAATCCTTTGTAATTTTAGGTTTTATAGAATAGTCATTACTATATTTTAGGCAACCAAATGAATCCCTTTCTTCTATCGGTAATGTTAATTCATTATAATGAGTCTCTATCTGGCTCAAAGTTTCTTCAGAAAAAATAAAAGGATTGGAGGTAAATATCTTATTATTTATGCCTTTAACAAACTGTTCGGCTTCTTCAAAGGATCCAGCAACTTCGAATATTTTATATTCTTCAACAAGCTTATTAAAACTCTTGAATAATTTTTGAATATTTCCTCCTAGTGCATAAAGTTTCACTTCCTTTAATCCTTCTGTACGTTCAAGCAAAAGCGAACTTAGCTCAATAAGTTGTTCATCAGTAATTTCTTCAGGAAAAACTAAAATAGGAGAATTTTTATTTATATAGCTGATTAAAATACTATAAGAGTCCTCTTGCATAAGCCTAATAAATTTAATTTTTAATAAGCAACAATATAATATACAGTTTCAATCTCAAAAGACTCAAGATAAGTCAAAGATAAAATATAAGTAATATGTGTCTATTAGATATTAAATTATTTACTTATAAAACCCCCTCCCCAGCAAACTCTACAGGCTTATAGTCGTGTAAGAGATAAGTAAAGATTCCTACAATAATCTCATTTGGTAGTGTGAATAGTGGTACTTGGGAGTTGTTATCTAATTTTTCTATCCAGCCTTTATCACCTGCTGCTTGCGCTTCCTGCCAATTAGCTTCGACCAAAGGATCATATCTTGGCAAAACAATCTGCTCAATATATAAATAATTATCTTTTAAGATAGTTTTTAAATCCTTTTCAACAAACTCACCATACTCATTAAATATAATTTCTTGTATAGTGGCCTTGAACTTTATATAGCGTCTAAGGTGGGTATAAAACATTAAGTCGTTATCATAATAGTCTTGGCTCTTATATCCTTTATTATAAATAAAATACGCTGTATCTTTTAAGAAATTATATTTTGGCAATGGTTGCCCATTATAATAAGATAGGCTTTTATTATTTTGAATTTTACTAAAAATAATTTTGTTTAATGGGGAAAGTTTAAAACTATAGTTATTAGGGGATGCTTCTAAATTGGAGCCATCATTTATATCTAATGAGATAAGCTTAAATCTAAGATTATTAGTGGCTTCAACTATCTTATCTATATAACTTTTAGAAAAAGCTATAAGTGAGGAGTTAAAGCTAACATTAAGGGTTTTAATAGAGGGTTGTTTTTTGCTGATAATATTAATTAATTCTGCTACATCCCGGTGGGTTTCAAAGATATTTATATTATGACCAATGCGGTCTATAGCAGTAAAACTTACAATAAAATTTTCTATCTTAAGCTTAGATTCATTTAAAGTTTTGAATAATAAATCCCGATATTGGTGTATAGCATTTGGTTGATTAAATATGCTTTCTTGGGTTGTTGGATTCACAAAATAAGCATTACCCATATATATTTTTAAAGAAATTTCTAAAGCTTTAAGGTTACAGCTTGAACTTGCTATAAATTCAAGCAAATGTTTATAATCATCTAAATCTAAACCTATATTCCTTAGAGTTAAATGCTTAATTTGATTCTTAGAATTAGCAATTATTGATTTTAGGTTTGAAATAAACTGCTTATGCGGAGGAAGGTCGTTAATTGATAATAGTTTAAAATGCGTCGCCATTTTTTTCAGCAAACTGTAAAATTTACTATAATCATCATCCGTAAGATTAGTGCTCTTGTTGTTTGCTACGTAAAGAATTGCTGAGCATTGTCTGCTTATTTTGGATTTCAACAATTGACTTTACTACATCGTCATTGTCAAGAGATAAATATATATTACAGTTGTTAAAGCTTAGCTTTGTTAAAGTGTTAGAGAATATTTTATAAGTATTTAACTTATTAGCTGCTTGGATATATATATCCTCAATTCGTTTCGCATATTCAGGATATTCCATAAGCATTTGAAGTTCTTGCTCTACTCCACCATATAAAATTTGCTGATTGTTCCCTTGCATAACTTGTAATGGCACTAAATTATATTGATTACTATAATTAAGATATACATTTGTATTATAAGGTGGAATATGACTATTATAACTCAAATCAGGTCTAATTGTAATTATCTGCTCATTTATCTCATGAACAAATTGTTCTGCTTCTTCAAAACTTCCAGCAGAATCAAATATTGTATATCTAGTTTGAACATTATTAAATTCTTTGAATAATGCTTGTAAATTAGGCCCGACAGCATAAAATTTAGCTTCTATTAATTTAATATTAGTAGAAGTAAAGATCTTTCGAAGCGTTTCAAGTTGTAAATAAGTAATTTCTTCTGGGAAAACCGCTATATTAAATTTGTTTCTTAAATAAGATGCTAAAATATTAAAGGAGTTTTCTTTCATTGGTAAGGTAAGTTTAAATTATGTTTTACTATTATAACTTAAACTTACCTTTAATATTATATTGAAGAAGAAAAAGAACCGACAATTAATTTTTTAGTGGTTTTTAAACCCATTATTCCACCTTAAATATATCAAGGACGAATATCCATTCTTCTGCCACTTCTTTTAAGTAATCAAACCGGCCTGAAGAGCCTCGATGCCCTGCATCCATATTGATCTTAAAGAAAATTTTGTTGTTATCTGTTTTCTTCTCGCGAAGACGAGCTACCCATTTAGCCCCTTCCCAGTAACCTACGCGAGGGTCTGTGAGGCCTGCTGTTGCAAAGATAGTTGGATAATTTTGCTCCTTTATATTTTCATATGGCGAATATGAAAGCATATAATCAAAATATTCTTTTTCCTTTGGATTCCCCCATTCTTTATATTCCCCTGGTGTAAGAGGCAGAGAATCATCAAGCATGGTATTAAGTACGTCAACAAATGGTACATGAGCAATTGCTGCTTTAAACAATTCAGGTCTTTCGTTAATAACTGCACCAATTAACATACCGCCAGCACTGCCACCTGCAATTACAATATTACCTTTAGAGGTAAATTTATTTTCAATAAGCTTTTCAGCGGAGGCAATAAAATCTTGGAAGGTGCGTTTCTTATTTAAAAATTTTGCACTTTCATACCACTCAAAACCCAGATCATCACCTCCTCTTGTATGAGCAAGTGCATAAACAAAACCTCTATCAACAAGTGAGAGGATTGAGCCTCTAAAGCCAACAGGCATAGCATGGCCATATGAACCATAGCCATATAAATATAGCGGGTTTGCACCATCTTTTTTAAATAAAGCCTTTTTATATATCACAGTTACAGGGACTTTTACATCCCCAGAATCTGCCCAAATTCTTTCCACCTCATATTCATCCGGGTTAAAGCCACTTGGTATTTCCTTTACTTTTAAAGTTGTAAGGTTTTCGCTAGTAAAATCATAATTAAATGTTGTATCCGGGCGCTTTAAAGACGAATATTCAATTCTTATATCATTCTCTTTGAAATTAGTGGAATAAGCGCTAGCAGTGAAAACTTGATCAGGGAAGTTTATATGTTTTTTCTTTTTATCCGAAAGCTCAATAATATCAATACTTGGCAGCCCTTGCTCCTTATAATTTAGTACAAGGTAGTTTTTAGTTAAATCAAAGCTTTTAAGATATTTTTTGCTGTCATGCGGAATATAATCTTCCCATTTATCTTGGGTAAAATTATTAGTTTTTGCACGTGCAATGCGGAAATTTTTCCCCTTATCATTAGTATGAATATAAAAATAGTCCCCATTATGGTCCATATCGTAAAAATGTTCATCTTTACGTGCACTTACCAAATGCGGAGTAAAAGTTTCATCATCCATAGATATTACATAATATTCATTAGCACCATGGCCTGAAACGTTGATAAATATATATTCTTTACTAGATGCTTTCGAAGCATTTGCCCTGAAGACAGGATCTTTTTCATGGAGAACTAATTTGTCGGTTTTATAATCTGTGCCAAGCCTGTGGAATAATATATCTTCTTGGCGCCATTGCTCATCAGTTGGAGTATAGAAAAAGCCGGGTATTTTTTCATGCCAAACTATATCACTTAAAGTACTTGGAATAAAATCAGGAAGATAGGTTTTTTTCTCAAGGTCAAGGATCCTTATATCAAACCTTTCTCCGCCACTTTCATCAATTGCTATTCCTAATAATTTATGATCGGGTGAAATAGAGAAAGCTCCAATGTTACAGAATTTTTTCCCTTGAGCCAACTCATTTTGGTCTAAAATTACTTCTTCTGATGCATCTAAACTACCTTTCTTACGGCAATATATTGGATAATCTTTATCAGCCAAAGTCCTTGTATAGTAATAATAATCATCTCTTTTAATAGGTACCGATTGATCAGCAAGCTTTATACGGCTCTTTAATTCTTCGAAAATTTGATGTTGTTTATCTTTAAATTTATCGAAGTAATTTTTTGTATGAGCATTCTCAGCGTTTAGATATTCCAAAATCTCTGGATTCTTAACATTTGGCCATTCTGGGTCACGTAGCCAGTGATAATTATCAACAAGCTCTTTGTTATGTAAGGTAATTTTAAATTCTCTTTTTACTGCTTTTGGGGCTTCCATTGCTTTTATCTCCTTATTATCTTTACATCCAGCTATAATACTGACTAGAGTAACTAAATATATTATTATTTTAAGCATATGATTTTGTAAGATATATTATTATAATTATCAAACTTACAGTGATAATTATAGTAGATTGCGAAAGTATTAGGACTCTATCCGAAATTTTATTTATAACAAGCCCTAAGGAGTAATTCATATCCTTGAGTAGTTGTTTTATTTGTTGATTCTCTTGAATACTAACCTCTTTAATTTGGGTCCAAGGAAGCTTTCTATAAAAATAATCAAAAGTAAGCAATAAATGCCTTGTTTTATGCTCTTTATTATATAACAAGATAATTACTCCAATTGATGCAAAATTAAGTAGTAATTGATTTGCAATTACATAAGTTGGGAAGTGATGTATACTGCTATTCCTTAGAATAATTAGGCTCAAAATTCCAGAGAACAAACATAGAAAAGATAAGCTATATAATGCAAATTTGGCAGCGCCATTTATCATTTTTTGTTCATTATAATTTGCGTTTATTAGTTGTTTCCATGGTATGCTTATGATTATCGAACAATTTAACCCTAGAAATACAACATATAAAACGCCACTGTAATTATAGATGCTTTCACCGAGGATAGCTTTTGCAAAGAAAGTGCCGCAATAAGGGAACGAAATTAAAGTTAGTATTCCAACAAAACCACTAATTATAAGTGGTTTTATATTTATCGTTATCTCGGTAATATCGGTACATTTTTCAATATTATTATAATCAATAAATACACCCACAATAATTAGCAACAAACTATTATAGATAATATGTGAAAATATCAGTAGCTTTGCAGCTACTAATGATTCATTGGTACCAAGGCCTATACCAATTAAGACAAGCCCTAATTGGAAAATTGCAAGGTAACATAGAATACGCCTAATATTATTTTCTAAGAATGCGTATAGCGCTCCATATAACGACATGATAATTCCAAATATTACTAGTGCTCCCCAGCCAGGGAAAAGGATTAACAAATAATAAGCCGCAACCTTCGTGGTATAAAGTGATAAATAAGCTGTGCCAGATGTTTTGGCATGCGGGTAAGAATCGGTAATCCATGCCGAAAAAGGTGGAGCTCCTATATTCATAAGCAGGCCTACCAATATAAATAAACTTCCTAAATTAGTTTTGCTAAATAAGTTTTCATGGGCTTCCAAACTTAAAACATGAATTTCACGTGCTACACCTGAATTTGTTACAAGTATAATGCCTGAAAGTATGCAAATGCCAGCTGTTAGGTGCATAATAACATACCGCATTGCAGTTGTTTTAGAGTTATTATGGCCCCCAAGGAAAATTATACTTGATGAGGCAATCATCATCAGCTCAAGAGCAGCAAATAAACTTATAAAATCATCGGTTAGAAGTGCAAACAAGCTTGCTGCAGAATATATATTTGCCCAGATAATCTCGTTAAATTGCTTATTACTTAGAGCGTAAATAGTTATGAAAATATGGCATAAGATTAGAGTGCCGCCTATTAATATATTATGTTCATTATAAACTATTGGAATAAGCTTAAAACCAGCTATATCCATTACACTATAGCTTTTAAGCTGACAAAATTTGATAAAAGCCAGCAATGGAAGTATAACAGCGCAAAATTTGAAGAGAGGTTCATTCCGGCTTCTAAAATATCTTAAAATGAAGGAAGAAATTAAGAGTAAAAAAGCAGGATGCGCGTATAATAATTTACTCATTCATCTTCCTCATTATAATCTATGTCATTATAGTAATCAGGGTTACGTTTAATAAAAAACCCTATAAACCTACTTATTAAATATATAATTAAGCTTAAGATAATAGTAGCTAAAAAATATAAAATAGGATTACTGGAGATAAGCGCTACCGTAATAAAGGTTGCAAGAAGTGCAAAAATCAAAAATTTGTTATTAATATATGATGAGTCAACAATTGCTGCTTCAGCGATAAAATTCTGGTCTTGATGACTCTCGGTACCTTTATCTTTAGGATTTTTTGGTGTTTTAATAGACATAAACTAAAAACTTCATAGCAATTTTCGTAATAACAAACATCCCTAAGGAAAGTATAGCACAAACTCCGGTTGCAATTTTCATACTAAACGTAAGATTACTCTCAACAGAAGTGATTTTTTCAGTAGGTTCTAAATAACCAAAATATATTATTTTAAATAAATAGCTGGCTGTGAAAATAGTGCTGATTATTATTGTAATTAAGACAGTATAATCAATAGCCTCATCGTAGGATGCAGCGTAAATCATATAATATTTACTTATAAATCCAGCAAGGGGTGGAATTCCTATAAGTGAAAGACTACCAATTGCAAAAAATATAAAAGTTAAAGGCATTGCATAAGCGATAGATTTCATTTCATTTATTTTATTCTTCTTTGTTACGGTATAAATATTTCCTGCTGCAAAAAACAACGTAATTTTACTAAATGAGTGAGAAATTAAATGGAAAATAGTTGCAACAACGCCCTTAGAGGTGAAAGTAAATACACCAAGTAAAGCAAAGCTAAGTTGGCTTATGGTAGAAAAAGCAAGTAATTTTTTTGCAGTTGTTTGGGAGAGAGCAATGATTGAGCTATAAAATATAGTAATTACTGGTATCATTTTTAACCAATTAAAACTACCAGCAATCTTATACATATATTCTAAGCCAAAAATATAAACAATAATTTTACAAATTACGAATAAACCGACCTTTACAACCGCTACAGCATGTAAGAGTGCACTCACTGGGTATGATGCAACCATTGCAGTTGGTAGCCAATTATGGACAAAGATTAAAGCAGCCTTTGCACAACCAAATATACACATTAAAAATAAGATTATAGTCATATTTTCGCTAACCTTACCTTCCAAAATACCTTTAGGCATAAATTCATTTAACCCAGCATAATGATTTATCATAATTATTGCTGGAAGAAATAATAATATTGAGGTTGACATTAAAATACGTAAATATTTTTTTAATGAACGTCTTGCATGATCAGAACCACCTTGAACTATTAATGGAGCGGTTGCAATTGTAAGTACTTCGTAAAATATAAAAGTAGTTATTAAGTTTGCAGATAAAGCAACGAGGCTTGAACTTAAAATACAAAGAGTTACGAAGAAAAAGAAATGATGTTGATTAGCTTCTAAATTTGCACGTAAGTAACCGATACTATAGATTATCGTAATAAGCCAAAGGAAGGAGATAAGAGTAAGTAAGATTAAACCCATTCCTTCTAAATATAGTTTTATAGTAAATTCGCCAAATGAGGCAATTTCAAGTACAGCCCTGCCGCCATTTAAGTAATAATGATCAAGATTAACTACATTAATGAAAAAGATAAAAGCTACTAGAACTAGAGTAACATGCTTTAAAAACTTATTCCGATTAAATATAAATGGAACAAAGAGATTAAGGCAGCAAATACCTATCGTTTGTAATATAATAATATTGTTAACTGATAAAATACTCTGTAATTCCATTTAAAAAATAGCTTTTATTATTTGTTCAGTATATTCGTTTAATATTTTATAAAAGAATATTTGTATAATACTGATAGTGGATAGTAAATAAAATAAAAACTTACTAGTTTTATCGATTGGTTTTGCCTTAACTGGGTTTACAAATTTTTTTCCATCATCGAAAAATATGGCATTTATTATCTTATAATTATAGAGCAATCCTAGGAGGGATGCAATTATGATTGCTATAAAGGTAAAAATATGATTCTTGTTTACAAAAGCTTGTATTAAATTTAACTTATTAAAGAAATGCATTGTTGGAGGTAGCGCCGCATTATTCAATATATTAATAAGTAAAAGCCAGGTGAAACGAGGATAAATTTTAATTATACCTCTAATATTATCAAGTTCGCTAGAGCCTTTTAAATTTTCTAATATAGAGATAGCTGCAAATAAAGTCGTTTTAAGTATTATATCAGTAATTAAATATATGATAGTAACTTGAAACATAGCGCTTTCAGCAAAGGAAAGTGACAAAGTTATATATCCAATATGAGTTAGGCTAGAAAAAATAACTATTTTTTTGAAGGATGTTTGTAACAGTGCAAGCGAAGAACCAGTAATTATAGATATAATGCCTAATATTTCAAAAACAAAGCCTATATTTAATTGGCTATAAAGAACCTTATAATCTAAGACGCTATAAATAAATCTTATAATAATATAAAATCCAACAAAATTAGAAGTTCCGCTTATTGCGGTAATTATTGCTGAAGAAGCATATTCATAAGCTTGTACCATCCACGAATGTAGCGGGATAAGAGCAATTTTTAATAAGCTACCTGTTAAATAAAAACATATTCCTATCAAAAAGGCCTTGTTACTATAAAGATTTGCATTTAATTGCTTTACATCAATTATATTTAAACTTCCTGTCACTGCAAGAATTAAACCAATACCAATTAAAATAAAAGTTGCCCCAATTGTTCCAAGCACTAAATAGTGAAAAGCCCCGATAACGGCTCTTTTATCCTTTCCTAAAGACAGTAATGCATAAGCAGCAAGTGATGAAATCTCTATAAATACATAAAGGTTGAATAAATCTCCTGTAGAACTCATTCCTAAAAGCCCTAATTGAGACAAAAGCAGCAAGGAATATATGATCCATATTTTGTTTGGTGAGGTTGTGGAGAAAATCTGGCTATCTAAAAGCTTTCTTCCTAAAAGGAAAAAAAGAAAAAAAACTAAATTTACTAAAATAATTATAGGTAGATTTAAGTAATCTATCCTAAATTCTATGCCGATTGGCGCTTGCCAATTACCTAGTGCATATGAAAAGTAACTAATATCCCCTAGGTTTAAAGCTAAAATTATGCTTAAAGCAAAGTTTATTATGGATGATATTAGGCTTAAATAATATGAAGTATTAGGTTTACGTATTGCTGCCATAAGGAATATAGCAAGCATCGGTATAATAACCTGTAATACAGGTATATGAGATATAATTTTATTGATCAGCAATTCCATCATCTTGATTTATATTAATTTCACTTTCATTTAAGCTATTAAAATTCTCATATACTCTATAGATAAGCGCAAGCCCTACTGATAAGGTAGCGAGCCCTACTACTATTGCAGTTAACATTAATACATGTGGTAAGGGATTTGTAAATACTAAAGGGCATTCTGAAGAATTTAAACAAGGAAGTATAGGTGGTACACCGATGTTGACCTTAGCAAGTGCTATATAAAAAATTAAAACGCCAGATTGCAATAAGCTTAACCCAATCATTTTTCTGAAATAATTATCGCTCACCTGCACTATATATAGGCCTGCGGCAAAGGTTAAAATTGCAACTATATAAACTATGCTTGTAATCATTAATCAAAACCTTATAACTTAGAAAACTCAAAATATATGAGAGTTAAAGTGCTAGCAACACATAAACCAACGCCAAGCTCAATAGTAAATATACCAAGACTTTGTCCTATAGTAGGCTTAAGTGTATATAAAACGTTATAATCTAGAAAATTTGCACCTAGGCTTAAACATATAAAACCAGTTATAGCATAAATAGCTACACCTAAGGTAGATATCTTTAAAAGATAATTACTTGAAAAAAAATTATTAAATTTTTCTCTACCAAAAATAATATCTATAGCAACTATTCCACTAGCAAATATTGCTCCTGCTTGGAATCCCCCTCCTGGAGAAGCCTCCCCATTTACTTGAATAAATAAGGCAAGTAAAACTATAAATGGGAATATAAAATTCGTTGTTAATTTTAGTATTTTATGATTTTTCAACATTATTACGTCTATAGCTAAGTATTAAAGTTACGATTATTCCTGCAGTGAATATTACTAAAGTCTCCCCTAAAGTGTCAAACCCTCTATAGCTTGCAAGAATTGCAGCAACGATAGAGTTAATACCTATTTCTTTGCCAGTATTTTCAATATAATGTTTAGCTACTTGATGCTGATGTAAAGGAGCTTCTGATGTTCCATATTCTATGAGACTTTGACCAGATATAATCAATAAATAAGTTAAAGCGCTACAGGTTATAATTGCAGGTAAAATATTTTTTGATCCAGAAGGCGCGCTTCCACCAACTTTAATTATAACAACAAGTAATATTACAGTAGATACGCAAACACCAATAGCCGCCTCGGTCATAGCAACATCAGGTGAATCAAGTAGCAAATATATAAGACAGATTACTATACTAAATAACGATAGATATAATATAGATTCTAACAAGTCGGATGTTTTAACTAATTTAATTATAATAGCTATTAAGCCAATACAGGCAAGACTTATAAAGATTAAATGATTGGTAAATTCAATTTGGCTTGGAACTATGAAAAACTCTACAAATTTGGATATATTTTCATTCATTTTTATCAGAAGCTCCAGTAAGTGGTAATAATTTACTTACCCATGCAGATTTCACAAGAGCATGCGTACTTGTTGGGCAAATTATTAAAATTATAAGTGCTAAAAGAATAACCTTTAAGCCTGATGTTAAATCAGGTTGAAGAAATGATAAACCTATTAAAAATACAGGTATACCAAAACTATCACTGATACTGCTTGCATGGGCTCTGGTATAAAAATCTGGAAATCTAAATATTCCAATCATCGCTGAAATTATAAAAGATAAACCGATAATTAAAAGGCTCCAACCTAGAACTAACTTTAGTAATAAAATCATTATAGTGCTCTATAAAACGCTTAATTTAATCATTTTTCCTTCCATTATCCTTCATATGATACAAGAAAAAAATTGTTATTAAAGTGAATGCGGCCATAAACCAAGTAATAGCATATTCTAAGTGATTATTACGTAAATTTACGTTTAAATTATTACCTATTGGAAAATCATCACCTTCATAAACTCTCATAATATAGTAATTTTCTATATTTGCACCGATAAATTTTTGCATTTCCGCTAGATTAATATTGAACCATATATTTTTTTTGTCATTATTTTCAGGGATGATCCAACTATTCTCTTCACCAAGCATTACGTAACCTGTAACCTCAACCGTACCTTCTTCTAAACTAAAAACCCGTTCAGCTTGTGATTTTAAACTTGTTGGAATCCAACCGCGATTTACTAATATTAGTCTATTATCAGTTGTCTTAAGCGGGGTAAAAAGTAGAAAACCACTTGTATGACCATTCGGCCCTGTTCCGGCATAAAGGAAAATCTCTTTATCATGTATATATTCTCCACTGACTTTTACTTTTCTATAGCGAAATTTAGTGATATCACTAAATTGTTGCGGTAACTGTATAGCTGGTTGAGTAGATTTATCTTGCAATTCTTGTATTTTATGTCTCTTCTCTGATAACCTTTCTAATTGCCAGAAACCAAGACCCATAAGCAATATAAATGTAGGAATAGTGAATAAGGTAGGTATTAATTGATACTTATAATGAGAAATTTTCAAAAACATGATTACAACACTTTTAATTACTAACGTTGATTAAGGCAATAAAGGGAGTTTAATTATTTTATATAAATATTATTATGCTTGTAAAGTAGTTATTTTCATATTTCTGAAGTTTAATTGCTACAACCATCGTGCTTTAATAAATTAATTGACTGGAATCAGGATTTAGTGTATAAATTTGGCTAAAATTTTATAATATTTAAATAAATTTTCTAAACTTAAATAGGATTTTATATGTCTGATATTAGTAATAGCTCATGGTCTACGGAGCTTAGAAGGGTCTTGTGGCCAATCGAGTGGCATGAAAATAAAAAATTCTTGCCTATGGCTGCGATGATGTTTTTTATTCTTTTTAATTATTCTACCCTAAGATCTATTAAAGATGGATTTGTAGTAAGCCAAATCGGTCCTGAAGCAATTGGATTTTTAAAAACGTACTTTGTGCTTCCTTCAGCGATTCTTGCAATGATTATCTATGCAAAGCTTTGTAACATAATGAGTTCAGAGAAAGTATTTTATTCTGTAACATTGTTTTTTGTAGGATATTTAACATTATTTACATTCTTTCTATATCCTTATCCAGAATATTTTCATATGAACCCTGAGACTGTAGAAAGCTTTGCAGCGCGATATCCTAACCTTCAATGGTTCGTTAGGATTATAGGGCAATGGAGTTATGCAACATTCTATATTATGGCAGAACTCTGGGGTAGTATGATGCTTAGCCTTCTTTTCTGGCAATTCGCAAACCAAATTACTAAAACAGATGAAGCAAAAAGATTTTATTCAATGTTTGGATTACTTGGAAATTTGGGG
The DNA here is from genome assembly GCA_020697135.1 of Rickettsiaceae bacterium. Classification (GTDB taxonomy): domain Bacteria; phylum Pseudomonadota; class Alphaproteobacteria; order Rickettsiales; family Rickettsiaceae; genus JAJFBM01. The sequence goes on along the minus strand of JAJFBM010000032.1, from coordinate 3,986 downwards.
CTAATTTTAACGGGTTTTGTTCTGGATTTCTTTTTAAAAGAAGGAGCACCTATTTATCTAGGGTTAAAATTTACACCAATATTAATTATATCTGCTTTCAGTGGTTGTTGTTTAGTCTTGATATATGCTTGGATGCAGAAAAACGTATTAACTGATCCACGTTTTTATGATCCTTCAGCTGTCAAATCAAAAAAGAGCAAGGCAAAATTATCGTTAGGCGAAAGCTTTAAAATGATTTTTTCATCTAAATATTTAGGTTTAATCGCAATCTTAGTTATTGCTTATGGTATATCTATTATCTTAGTTGAAGGTGTATGGAAAGCAAAAATCCGTGAGCTTTATCCAACTGCAGAAGAATATACAAGATACATGGGATTCTTCCAGGCTTGGCAAGGTGCAGCTGCTATATTCTTTATGCTTGTAGGTAGTAATATCCTTAGAAGAGTATCTTGGGGTACTGCAGCAATTTTTACTCCTGCAATGGTGCTTGTAACTGGTCTTGGGTTTTTTAGTTTTATTTTCTTTGGAGATGTTTTAGAAAATTATCTAGGGGCAATTTTAGTTATGCAACCATTAGCGCTTGCTGTTACAATTGGAACAATACAGAATGTATTAAGTAAAGCTACTAAATATTCATTATTCGATTCTACGAAAGAGATGGCTTATATTCCACTTGATGATGAACTTAAGACTAAAGGTAAAGCGGCGGTAGACGTTGTTGGTGGCAGACTTGGTAAATCTGGGGGGGGATTCATTCAGTCAACGCTATTTATGCTTATACCAAGCTTAACATTTACAGAAGCTATGCCTTATTTTGCAGCTATATTCTTCTTTATAGTACTTGCATGGGTATATGCAGTAAAAGCTTTAAGTGCTGAATATTCTTCAGCGGTTAAAGAGCCGAAACAATAACTTATATTTTTTGAAAAGGTCGCCTCCGCGATCTTTTCATCTTTTTCCTTGTTTCCCTATCACACTTAAATCTATTTATAGTCAATAATCTTCATTTTTAATTAACTTTTTCTCTACTCATAATATATTATCCTAAAGACATAATAGGAATAGTTCTCTGCAGGATTTAGGTTTCTCAATAGAAATATATAAGTTAATATTAGTGTTCTGCCGTGTAGCAGGTGCTATAAGATTTATGCCAGCATTAGGTGAGGCAACTTACCCTATGAAAATTAAAGTATCTTTCTGCCTTGCTATATCCGCACTTATTTATCCTATTGTCCTTGAATCAGTGATATTATCTGAGCAACCACTAATTCTTCTGAGCAGTATGGTAAAGGAAGCATTTATTGGAGTGTTCATAGGACTTACTGTTAAGATCACCTTTCATGCTATGCATATGGCTGCAGTATTTATAGCTACACAATCAGGGCTTGCTTTTGCTACAATGTATGATCCCTCACAGCGTGAACAGACAACAACCGTTACATCTCTTTTATCAATTATGGTACTTTCAGCAATTTTTGTATCTGATACACATCATCTCTTCATAAAAGTTATTGTTGGAAGCTATAATATCTTTAGCCCTAAAATGATACTTAACATGTCTGATTTTAGCGCTTCAATAATAAGTACAGTTACAACTAGTTTACAAACTTCATTAAGGATAGCTGCGCCATACTTTATAATCCATTTACTTATTACCATTTGCAACGGCATTCTTTCTAGGCTTATGCCTAGTTTTCAAGTATTCTTTGTAATGACGCCCCTACAAGTATTGATTACATACTTTATTCTTTATATTACCTTAAATTCTACTCTTACAATTCAAATTGAAGCGATTGAAAAAGCATTGCTTAATATTCTGTAATCTTAAGTTGACAATATATAATATAAAATTATTATATTAATACCGTCAAAGCTTAAAATTGCTTTAATAGGTAGAATACAAATTATTTAATAGAATTTAGATGATGAGAATAAAACCAGTAATCTTAGCAGGAGGAAAAGGGACCAGATTATGGCCTTTTTCTAAAGAAAAATATCCTAAGCAATTTTTAAGAATATTTTCCGGCAAGAGTTTGTTTCAGCTAACGCTTGAACGTCATCAGGGCAAATTTTTTGATGATCCCTTAGTTATTATAAGTAAGGAATTAAGATTTATTGCTGCAGAGCAAATAAGAGAGATTAATATAAAAGCAGAAATAATAATTGAACCTAATGCAAAAAACACTGCCCCCTGTGTCATGGCAGCAGCATTATATAATATTAACTATAAAGGTGCTTTACTTGTTGCTCCTTCTGACCATTTAATTACAGAAATAAATTCTTATAAACAGGCTATAAGTAAAGTATCTTCTGATATAATTGATGGAAATATACTAATAATTGGTATAGAGCCTATAGCTCCTCATACAGGATATGGTTATATTGAAATAGGAGATGCAGTAGGGGATAATACATTTAAAGTGAAAAGCTTTAAAGAGAAGCCAGATCTACACCTTGCTCAAACCTATTTCGAAAGTAATAATTATCTATGGCATTCTGGTATTATTTTATCAACTCCACAATTTTTAATTAATGAGGCAAGTTGTTATGAAAATAAAATGTTTGAATCTATAAAATCTTCCCTGGAAAAAGTAGAAAAAGGTGAAGATTTTATCTGGCTAAACCGAGATTCTTATATAAATATTTCTTCTAATTCAATTGATTACTCAATTCTTGAGAAAAGCTCAAAGCTTAAACTAATAAAGGCAAAATTTGACTGGCAAGATATTGGTAATTGGGACTCTTTATGGCAAGTATCTGAAAAAGATGAAAATAATAATGCTGTACATGGAAATACTTTACTTGAAAGCGTTAAGAATTCATACATTAGTACTAATAATAAGCTTACTGCAGTACTTGGTGTAGACGACCTTATTATTGTAAATACAGATGAAATAACTTTAGTTGCACATAAAAGTAAATCGGAAGAGATTAAGGCGATAGTCCAGCGTTTGAAGAAGCCTATATAATTATAAAAATATCAGTACAACAAATTCTAAAGTAAGGTAAAGCAAATCATTTAATTATTTGTATTTTAAGCAAACTTTTCAACCACCTTAAACTCAATTTTGAGAAAATTCAAAGCGCAAGCTCTTCGATAAAATTACTAATAATAAAAAAAATCAATGTAAACTATTTAAAAACGAAATTTTCACCCTATATAGATTAATAGTTAAACATTATGGAGATGAAAATGGTAGAAGGCAAACAAACACGAAAATTCGATGCTGAAGTTGGTAAAGTATTAAATTTAATGATTCACTCTCTTTATACTAATAAAGAGATTTTTCTTAGAGAGCTGATCTCTAACGCTTCAGATGCTTGTGATAAGCTAAGATATTTATCCCAAATGGATGATTCACTGATAAAAGGTGATACTGAGCTTAAAATTGAAGTTTCAGTAAACAAGGATAAACGCGAGATTACTATATCTGATAATGGAATTGGGATGAATGAGCAAGATTTAATAGAAAATCTTGGAACAATTGCAAGATCTGGTACTCAGCGCTTTATTGAGCAAATGACTGGAGATTCTAAAAAAGATAACCAATTAATAGGTCAGTTTGGTGTTGGTTTCTACTCATCCTATATGGTTGCCGAAAACGTGAAAGTTATAAGCAAAAAAGCTGGAGAGGATAAAGCTTACCTTTGGGAATCTAAGGGTGACGGTGAGTATACACTTGAAGAATATCAAGGTGAAGCTTCTAGAGGAACAACCATTACTCTTCATATGAAGGAAGAAGAAGCAAGCTTTGTAGATTCATTTAGGTTAAAACATATAATCAAGACTTATTCAGACCATGTCTCTATACCAATAATGTTTATAGAGGAAGATGGCAATAAGGAGAGAGTAAACTCTTCATCAGCGCTTTGGACAAGACAAAAATCTGAAATTACTACTGAGCAATATAAGGATCTTTACAAAAGTGTTGCATATTCTATCGATGATCCGTGGCTTGTTATACATAATAAAAATGAAGGTTTAG
>JAJFBM010000004.1 GCA_020697135.1 Rickettsiaceae bacterium | reverse complement strand
TAGAGCTTGATTTAAATAGTAAAACTAATAGAACGATATTAGATAGCGTGACAAAGAATGCTACAAATTTAACTACGCAACTATTTGATACTGAATATGAAGAGCCTATAAAGCCAGTCGATGTGAAACAAATTGGTGTAAGATTTTCTCAAAAAATTCATCAAAAATTAAATGTTAAAAAATATGAGTTTACTTCAGAATGGTATAAATTTTTGATTCTTTGTAAAGAGACAGAAAATTTAGGGAATTTAAAAATTTTACCACCAGAGCTAATAGCCAATATTGGCTATTTTGTTATTGACGCTTTACAGACAGAATTAGTTGCAAATGCTCAAAAAGGATTTGTTGCACGTCCCCTTATAAGCGAGCTTCAAGCTATAGAAGAATCACTACAAGAATTTGAAACTTTGCTAAGTGGTATTGTTGAGAAAGATTATATAGAAGCGATGTACTGATAAGGTAGGGTTTTATTAAACTAAAACCCTACTCGTCTAATACCGCGTTTTAAAAGATATTTTTGATGATATTCTTCAGCTTTATAAAATTCTGAAGCTGGTTCTATAGTAGTTATAATTGGGTCATTCCAAACTTTTAAAGCATCAAGCCTATTGCATGCCTTCAAGGCTAGTCGATGTTGATGTGCTGAGTGATAAAATATTGCAGATTTATATTGCGGGCCGATATCTTGGCCTTGCCTATTTAAGCTTGTTGGATCATGAATGCTCCAGAAAACTTCAAGTAAATCTTCATAAGAAATTATAGTCTCATCATAAGTAATTTGCACAACTTCTGTATGTCCTGTATTGCCTTCATAAACTTGGGTATAAGTAGGAAAGGGAACATGCCCTCCCATGAAACCAGCGGATGTTTCAATTACTCCTTTTAATCTGCTAAACTCTAATTCGACACTCCAAAAACAACCTGCTCCAAATGTGGCAAAATTCATGCGCTTCCTGATATTAAAATGGTTATGAAAGCTACTATTTAAACTACTATTAATTACAAATTAGTCTATCCTATAAACCCTGACGTTGCAATAACATTTTTTTGATGTTACCAATAGCTTTTGCGGGGTTTAATCCCTTAGGGCAAGTATTGGTGCAATTCATTATTGTATGGCATCTATAGAGCTTAAATGGATCCTCTAACTGATCAAGCCTCTCTCCAGTTGCTTCATCCCTAGAATCTTCAATCCAGCGTGCTGCTTGCAACAATACAGCTGGGCCAAGATACTCTTCACTATTCCACCAATAGCTTGGGCAAGAAGTTGAGCAGCTTGCGCATAGAATACATTCATATAACCCATCAAGCTTAGCTCGGTCTTCTGGTGATTGTAATCTCTCAGAAGTTGTAGGCGTTGGAGAATCAGTTTTAAGCCACGGTTCAATAGAAGCAAGTTGCGCATAAAAATGTGTTAAATCTGGAATCAAATCCTTGATCACTTTCATATGAGGCAGTGGGTAGATATTTACCTCACTTTTCACATCTTCAATAGGCTTTGTACAAGCAAGTGTGTTAGTACCATCAATATTCATTGAGCAGCTTCCGCAAATACCTTCGCGGCAAGATCTTCTAAATGTTAAAGTTGGATCCACTTCATTTTTGATTTTTATTAATGCATCAAGAACCATTGGACCGCATTCAGCAAGATCAATTTCATAGGTATCTATAGAGGGATTTTCGCTACTATCAGGGTTATATCTATAGATGTTGAAATTTTTAGGCTTCTTAGCTTCTTTCTTACAGGCGTGTTTTTTACCTTTTTTTACTCTAGAGTTTGGCGGGAGCCTTAGTTCTGCCATAATAAATTCCTTTTAAAGTTCCAAACAAAAATAACATTCAAATATTAACAAGATATTAGCATAAATATTATAAATTTTCACGAAAAGCTTTAAATAAAAGCGATTTAGAATAAAAAATAATTTTTTTGCTTTAAAAAGAATTTTTCTCACTGCTTCATAAAAACAATGGTTACTAATATACTCTTTTCTTCAGCGGTACTGCTTCAACTTCATCAGTTAAAGTTGTTAAATTTACAGGCTTATAATCATGTTTAAGTTTGCCATTCTCATCAAGCCAGGTTAAAGTATGTTTTAACCAATTAACATCATCTCGTTCAGGATAATCTTCCCTTGCATGTGCGCCACGGCTTTCTTTCCTGTTTGCAGCAGCATGCATCGTAATTACTGCTTGGTCAAGTAGGTTAGATAGTTCTAGAGTCTCTGCAAGATCACTATTCCAAATGAGGGATTTATCGGTTACTTTAACGCGAGAGAATGATGCTCTAATTTCGTCAATTTTCTTCACCCCTTCATCTAGGGTACTTTGGGTTCTAAATACTGCTGCATCATTTTGCATAGTCTTCTGCATATTTAAGCGAATATGAGCAGTATAGAGTTCGCCATTTGCATTTCTAATTTTATCAAACCTATCAATAATATGCTGATAATAGCTTGGTTTAATTGGCTTGTGACGCTCACCTGGCTTGATAATTTCTTTTGCGCGAATTGCAGCAGCACGTCCAAATACGACTAAGTCAAGTAATGAATTTGATCCAAGCCTATTTGCCCCATGTACAGATACACATGCAGCTTCACCAATTGCCATAAGCCCAGGCACAATAGCTTTATAATCATCACCTTTTTTAGTGATTACTTCGGCATGATAATTTGTAGGAATCCCCCCCATATTATAATGCACAGTTGGTAACACTGGAATTGGCTCACGAGTAACATCGATTCCTGCAAATATTTTTGCAGTTTCGGAAATACCAGGAAGTCTCTCATGTAAAATTTTTGGATCTAAATGGTTTAGATGAAGATATATATGATCCTTATCAGGCCCAACCCCGCGCCCAGCTCTAATTTCCATTGTCATTGATCGAGATACAACGTCACGAGACGCAAGATCTTTAGCGCTTGGGGCATATCTTTCCATGAAACGCTCACCTTCGCTATTAACAAGATAGCCGCCTTCACCACGTGCACCTTCAGTAATTAGGCAACCCGCGCCATAAATCCCTGTTGGGTGGAACTGAACAAACTCCATATCTTGTAAAGGAATTCCAGCACGGACGCACATAGCATTGCCATCCCCTGTGCAAGTATGGGCGGACGTTGCTGAAAAATAAGCTCTACCGTAACCACCAGTTGCAAGCACCACCATTTGTGCTTTAAATAAATGTAGAGTTCCATCATCAAGATTCCATGCTACAACGCCACGGCACTTTCCTTCCTCATCCATAACAAGGTCAAGGGCAAAAAATTCTATAAAGAATTTTGCCTTATGTTTTAATGCTTGTTGATAAAGTGTGTGAAGAATAGCATGCCCAGTTCTGTCAGCAGCAGCGCATGTTCTTTGCGCAGGCTTTCCTTCACCATATTGCGTCGTCATACCGCCAAATGGGCGTTGATAAATTTTACCCTCAACAGTTCGCGAAAATGGCACGCCATAATGTTCAAGCTCAAGCACAGCAGCAGCAGCGTTTTTACACATATATTCAATTGCATCTTGATCGCCTAGCCAATCTGATCCTTTAATAGTATCATACATATGCCAGCGCCAATCATCTTCACCCATATTGCCAAGTGCTGCACTTATGCCACCTTGGGCTGCAACTGTATGGCTTCTTGTTGGAAATAATTTTGAGATACAAGCTGTGTTTAGGCCTGCTTCTGCCATGCCGAATGTAGCTCTAAGTCCTGCGCCACCAGCGCCTACAACTACTACATCATATTCATGTTCGATAAATTTATATTCTGCTGTCATATTAAGCCTTTTATGTGAAAACGAAAAAGCATTGTGCAATGATTGTTGCAACAATAGTTAGGAAAGTAAAACTCTTTAAAAATATAATTATCGCAAATCTTGCTTTCATGCAGCTTACATAATCCTCAATAATAACTTGCATGCCAATTGCTGCATGGTAAAAGGAGCAAAATACGAAAACTATCATGCTTGTAAAATGCAGCGGATCGCGAAGTAAATCATGAATTTCATGCATAGATGCATCGCGAATTCTAAGGCCAAAAAATACTAGCCAAATTGTTAGCGGAACAAGGAGAATAGCAGTGAATCTTTGATACCACCAATGTGAAACCCCATGTCCGGCGGCGCCTAAATTACGAGCTCTTTTTAAATCTGAATGTAGTAATTTTTTATTCATAAGCTCCTCAATTAAAAATAGAATAGTAGAGCATAGCTGTAAGTGCAAAAGATATAAGTACTGCAAACCAGCCAGAAAGATTCATTACCCGAATTGAATATCCATAACCTACATCCCAAAATAAATGTCTAATACCTGTTGCGAGATGAAAAAATAATGCATAGCAAGTAAGTAAAATTACTGCCTTAAAAAATATGGTATCAGCAAAAGCTAATAAACATTCGCAGTAATTTGAAAATACAAATATAATGCCCCACCAGCAAAGTATGCTTAAGGCAAAAAATAATCCAACCCCTGTAAGCCTGTGAAGTATTGATAGGCTATTGCTTATTTGCCATCTATAAATTGTTAGATGAGGAGAGGTTGGCCTCTTTGAATGAATCTCCGTTTGTCTCGACATAAATTCTCCTGGACGTCAGTGATGTCTGGATTATAGGAAGAGTTATAGTAACGCGCAAGAATAATTTAGTAAGAAAACACTTATAAAGTGAAGTGATAGGATTAAAAGCTACAATTATTTCCTTAATAAATAGTGATGTATTTTTATAAGGTTTTTTAGAATTCAAAAAAATATGTTCGTACAGGAAATTTTAAGAAAAATTATTGAATTGTGTCAATTGTGTTGCAACTTTTGATTGAAATAAAATTTTTTCGCAAAGAAAGATAAGTTTTCTTGCATTTAAATCCGGATATCGATATATGATTTTAAATGTAGCTTTTCTACAAACATTTTCAGCTTTGAGTTGAGGATCTTAATAGATTAGAATTTAATTCTTAATTTATATAAGATTTTTTAATCTCAAGTTTGTGAATTTTTAAAACTAAATGATAAGGATAATATATGACTCATAGAAGTAAATTAATAAAAAATCTTCTTGCGACGGCTTCAACAATGGCTGTCCTTTTTGGTAGCGTCCAAAATGTAAGCGCTGCAGCTGTAAATACAGACGCCTCTGCTACGCCGGTAAGCTTTGCTGCAAATATTGCTGCTGGGGTTGCTGGTAATGGTCTAGATGCAGGATTCGTTTCCGGAACTGACTCTTTAGTGTTAGATGCTGCAAGAACTCTTGCTTTTAACTATGCAGGCCTTAAAATTGTAGGTATTGATCTTGCAACTTTCGCAGCTACTACAACTTTATCAGCAAATACTGAGATAAGTGCAGCTATTTCTAATGGTGGTACTATACCGATAACTTTCTCGGCAGCTAAAACCTTAACTTTAAGTGGTGCAGTTGCTTATACAGGTTTAAGTGTTGATTTTGACCAAGTTGATGGTACTGTAAGCATAACTGCTGCTGCAACTGGTATTGGTGATATTGATAATACCACTAATGTAACATCTGTTGCTGCTGGTACAGTAAAAGTTGGAGCAAACGTTACTTATGCAAACGATCTTGGTTCAACTAACGCCTTAAAAGTCTTGCAAATAGGTGATGGTGCGGCTCAAACATTAACTTTACAACATGGTGGTGTTGCTACACATCAAATAGCTACCTTATCTTTTGATCATGTTGATAGTAAACTTGCTATAGATTCAACAAATGGTTCGGTAACATTAGATATTACAAATAATGTAAATACTGGGGTTGCGGCTGTAGCAACAGGACGTGGTAAACTTGACGTAACCGTTCCAGCTGCTGGCGATGTTACTATTAACGGAACTGCTACAGGAACTCTTGGCACATCTGCTGCACCATTAAAAGCGTTAGCAATTACTGCTGGTGCTGCTGCTGGTGATGCAATTTTCACTACAGCAGTTTACTCAGTAGCTACTACAATGGCTGGTACTGGTGCAGCTGGTATTGCTAGTTTCTTAGATGGTTTAAATGGTACAACTTTAACATATAGTGCAGCAAGTGATGTTAAAATTGCTGGAGATTCAGTAATTACAACAACCGACTTTGGAAATAATGCTGCTCAGCTTATTTTAGCTGATGGTGCAACTTTAACAGGCGCTGTTGACGATAGTGCTGGTGGTGGTGCATTACATATAATCGATTTCTTAGGTGATGGTACTATTACTGGTAAAATAGGTGAAAATAACCCTATTAATACAATTAAAGTTGGTGTTGCTGCTAAAGAAGTAACCTTAAAAGGTGGTGCTATTGCAGCAACTACTATTAAATATCAAGGTACAGGTACATTAAATCTTAACTCAAACCTTACAGGGGATGTTGATTTCTTAACAAATGATGGGAAACTAGTTGTTGGTAATAATGTCACAATTACTGGTGCAATCAACAATACTGGTGCTGGTGCTGCAATAGGTATAGTTGAGTTTGCCGGTGATGCAACAGTAACAGGCGTAATGGGTTCGGCAGATGCTTTAACCTCTGTAACATTAAGTGGTGCTGCTAAAACTGTAACTGTAGGTGGTGTACTTGAAACAGGCGCAATAGTATTTGATAATGCAACTAGTAGTACATTAGATCTAACTTCTGCTCCTACAGCACTTGGTACTGTTACAACAAATAATAAAGGTACAGGTATCCTTAAGCTTAATACTAACTATACTGTAGCTGCTGCAATTGGTGTATCAGGTACAGAACTTGAAAAAATTATAGTTGATACTGATAAAACATTAACTGTAACAGGTGGTATTGATGTATATGCAACAATTACTGCAGGTACAGCTGATGAAAATACTCTAACCCTTTCAGGTGCAAGTACTATATATGGTGTAGGTACATCAAATGCTGATAGATTAGAAGCAGTAAACGCAGGTGCAGGTGCTGCTACATTTAAAAATGATGTATTTACAAAAACCTTGACAATTAGTGGTACAAATGCTGTTAATCTTGACGGTGGGTTAACTGCAGAGACATTAGCTTATGCAACAAATGATACTACTGTAACTATTGGAGCTGATCAAGCTTTTGATGTTACAGAAATAACTGGAACTGGAGCTGGTACTGCTGGTACATTAGAGTTAAATGGTACAAGAACTGTTTCTAATGATATCGGTACAACTACTGTATATTTGAAAGCTTTAACTTTCGATGCAGCTGATAAAGAAGTTAATCTTAATGCAGATATTTATGCAGCAACAGTAACTGCTACAGCTGATACAACATTAGTTTTAGACAAAAACGTTACAGTTGGTGTAAGTGGTGGTACAATTGATCTTTCTGATGCTACACTAAACGTGGGTACAAAAAAATTAACAACAGATAGTGATCTTACATTTACCAGCGATTCAGTTATTAAAGTAGCTTATGATACAGGTACAATGGGTAGTATTGATAATAGTCGCAATACTAGTGCAGTAGATTTGGATGCTATTGAAATTAATATTGACGTTAAAAGCTATCCAAAAGTAGGCGAAACATTTGTAATATTTACAGGTGGTGCTGCGCCAACTACGACTGATACGGTTGTTTCAACTGATAATAGTCCTTTAAGTGATTTTGATGTAACGGTTGATGAAGATAATTATACAATAAGCTTAACAGTTAAAAGAGTTAAAGAGTGGCAATCTTATGTAAGCGATAAAGCTCCACAAGCAGTGAAAGATTACTTCAACGCATTACAAAGTTACCTTGATAAAGATGCTTCTGGGCAAGCTCGTGCTGCAGGTAATGAATTTTTTGCAAAGCTAAAAGAATCTAGCGAGGCATTCAATCAAACTGCTGAAAGGTTTGTTATTAATCCAGGTGCTGCTCAAGCGACAAGAAACATCACTGCAAGTTTACTTTCTAACGTAACAAATGATGTATCACAAGTAGTAACTGCTCGTGCTGCTAGTCTTGAAAGAAATAGATTTGCTGAAAATACTGGTGTTGCTGCAGGTAACTCTGAAGGGGCACTTGGTGCTTGGTTAAAAGGTTTTGGCAGCCAAGCTTCTCAAAAACTTAGAAAGAAAGAAGCAGGTTACAAAGCAAAAACTGGTGGAGCAACAGTTGGTTTCGATATGGGTCTAAATGAGCAATTAGTAGCTGGTATTGCATTTACTCATGCAGAATCTGATCTTAAACATCGTGACAGCAAAGTAGGTGATAAAACAAGCGCTAAAAGTAATTTAATGAGTGTTTATACAAACTATGATGTTGGTAACGATATGTTTGTTCAAGCTGCGGTAAATGCTGGTAGCTCAAGAGTTGTTAATAAGGATCTAAAGATTCTTTCATCGGGTAATGTTGTTGCTGATGGTAGATATGATGTATTTACTTATGGTATGAATGCATTAGTTGGATACAACTTTGCTTCAAGTAATAATTTACTTGTTACTCCATTAGTGGGTATGCACTATCAGGCTTTCCTAGAAAGCGGATATACTGAAACAGGTGCTGGTATATTAAATCAAAAAGTCTCTAAGAGAAGATATGATAAAATTACTGGTAAGCTTGGTGCAAGACTTGCTTCAAGTGTTGAGTTAAATGGTAATGTCTTTACTCCAGAAGTACATGGTTTCATTAATCATGATTTCAGAAATAAGCGTCCACAAATGGAAACAACACTGGACGGTCTTGGTGGAACTATTACTACTAAAGGTGCAAAACCTGATGCAACATCTTACAATTTAGGTTTAGGTATTTCTACAAAATCTGGTAACACAGAACTTGGCATAGAATATAACTATGAACATAAATCTAAATTCGTAGGTCACCAAGGTGCATTCAAAGTTAGAGTAAACTTCTAATTTATCCATTATAGATCTAGGAGGAGTCCTAGATCTATAAATTCTATAGTCTAAATTATTCCTTAGTTTTTCTTTCCTAAACCCAATGAATTTTCATTGGGTTTTCTATTGTGTATGTTTTATTAGTAATTAAATTGTGAAACTTGATTTGAAAGAGAAGTTTTAAGTTTAAAATATTTAGTTCTAACTTAAGAGGTGATTATAGATGTTAGTTTGTAAGCTTTATCGTAATAACTATTAGGAAAACATATGAAACTAAATGATAAAAGAATGAAAAAATTTCTTGCAACAGCTTCTACCATAGCCGTTATGATAGGGGGAGTTAAGAATGTAAGCGCTGCTATAGTAACATCAAATAATAACGTTGATTTTAATGCGCCATCAGGTCTTGCAGCAGCATTTAATAATGGCGATATTCTACAATTAGATGCAAATAGAAATATAGCATTCAACAAAGCTGCTCTTGATGTTGGAGGAATTAATCTTGCAACCTTTACTGGTACTGCTACTTTATCAGAAAATACAATAATTAGTGGAGCTACTACAAATCCAGGTAGTTTACCAATAACTTTCTCAGCTGCTAAAGCCTTAACTTTAAGTGGAACCGGTAAATATAGAGGATTAAGCGTAGATTTTGGTAACAATGCTAACGCACGTTTAAATGTTGGAGCAAACGTAACTGAAATTAATGGTGATATAACATCTACTGCTGGGGGCACAGGTCAAGTAGTGTTTGAAAATAATAATCCCCTAACAGTTACAGGCAAGATTGGTGATGCTGGGTCTTTAGAATATATGAAGTTAAAGGGTAATAATGTTTCAATTATAGGGAAAGTAACTACAGCGGCTATAACATTTTCTAATTCCAATAAAAGTAACACTTTAGAATTAACTGATCCATTTATATTAGGCGTTGTACGCACTGATTATAACGGTAAAGGTATACTTAAGTTTAATACTAATTTTGGTGTACAAGGTGATTATGGTACTGTCAACAGTGTTCTTGATAAAGTCATCATGAGTGGTGATAACACATTAACAGTAAACTGGGGGGTTAATGTATATGCAAAAATTTGTGCAGAAACGGGCGGAGAAAATTCTTTATCTTTAGATGGTGGTGGGACTACAATTTACGCTGTTGGTACATCCCAAGCAGATAGATTAAAGGAAATATATGCTGGTAGTTTTTCAGGAAATAATATATTTCAAAGTAATGTTTATACAGATTTAATAAAAATTGCTGATGTTCATCATTTAATATTTCATGGCTCAGTTAATGCAGATATTATAGACTTTGACGGTGATAATTCAGGTCCTTATGATGCAACTATAACTGTAGGTGCAAATAAAGATTTTGCTGTAAAAAATATGATAAATCTTGTTTCTGGTAACGGAATAGGTACATTAAATTTAAATGGTACCAGAACTATATCATATAATATAGGCTCAAATAACCGTTATTTAAAAGCTTTAAATTTTGATGCAGCAACAAAGGCACAGCTTAATGCAGATATTTATGCTCAAACAATTTCTGCAGCAAGTGCTTCATTTACTATACTAAAAGATGTAACAATGGGTGTTGCGGGAGGGACAATTGACCTTTCTGGTTCTACTTTGAATGTGGCAACTAATATTTTAAGATTAGATAGTAATATTACTTTAAGTAACGCTTCAACTGTTATGTTAGCGTATAAGGATAGCACAATGGGTAGTGTTGATAATAGAATCAATAATAATGTGGTTACATTAGATGCTGTTAAATTAGATGTTAGCTTCTTGAGCTTCCCCAAAAAAAGTGAAACATTTACTATATTCAAATTTGGACAAGTACCAGTTATACCTAATAATTTTGTTCTCACAAATAATAGTTCAATAACAACATTTGATATCGTTCACGATGCTAAGGAAATTAAATTAGTAATTAGCAGAATTAAAGATTTAGAAGATTTTATTGATGATGATGTACCGCCTCCAGTAAAGGAGGTAGTCGAACAATTACAAGATTATTTTGATGATGATCCAACTGGCCAGGCTGAGAATGCTAGAAATGAATTCACTAGTATGTGGGGTGAATCAAGAGATAAACTTAATCGAGCTGCTGAAAGGTTCGTCATTAATACTAGTGCCGTTAAAGCAACAAGAGACATTACTGCACATCTTGTTGTAAACGCGACAAGAACAGCTAATAGTGTGATTGAGAGCCGAGTTAGTAGCCTTGAAAGTAGCAAGTTCGCTGAAAATACTGGTATTGCTGCAGGGGATTCTGAAAATAAATTTGGTTTATGGTTAAAAGGGTTTGCTAGTAAAATTTCGCAAAAAATGAGAAAAGAAGAAGCTGGTTATAATGGACAAGTTGGTGGCGCGACAATAGGCTTCGATAGAGCTTTAAATGAGCGATTAATTGCAGGTGTTGCCTTTCTGCATTCTGACGCAGATTTAAAACATAGTAATTATAAATATGGTGATAAATCAAATTCAAAAACCAATATTTTGAGTGTTTATGCTAGTTATGATATTAATAATAATATGTTTGCCCAAGCAGCTGTAAATACAGGAAGCTCAAAAGTTGTCCATAAAGATCAAAAGATTCTTCATGGAGCAAGGGCAATTGCTTATGGCAGGTATAATATATTTACCTATGGTATGCATGCTTTAGTTGGATATAATTTTGCTGCAACCAAGAATATTGTCATAACTCCATTAATGGGTCTGCACTACCAAACTTTCTTAGAGAGTAATTATACGGAGATAGGTGCAGGTCCATTAAATCAAAGAGTCTCTAAGAGAACTTATGATAAAGTTATTGGTAAGGCTGGTGTTAAATTCGCAAAAAATATTGAGTCTAATAATAGGACCATAACTCCTGAAATCCATGGCTATATCAATCATGATTTTAGAAATAAGCGTGCTAAAGTCTTATCTACTCTTGATGGTCTTGGAGGGTTCATTTATACAAGAGGCGAAAAGGCAGATCCAACTTCATATAATTTAGGTTTAGGTGTATCAACCAAATCTGGCAATACAGAACTTGGAATAGAATATAATTCTGAAATAAAATCTAAATATATAAGTCATCAAGGTTCATTTAAATTGAGAGTAAGCTTATAATCAGCGCATTATAGATCTAATCTGAGTCCTAGATCTATAAATTCTATAGTCTAAATTTATCCTTTGGTTTTTCTTCTCTAAACCCAATGAGTCTTCATTGGGTTTTTTTATTAGTAGTTTTTTATAGCGGCAGAATCATCTGAATATAGAGGAATCACAAGCGCAAGCAATTTATATGCTTACGCTTTGAATGTGAATAGAATTGTTTAGATATTAAACTTTAAGCCAAAGCGCACATAAGCTCCTTTGCCTAAAGCTTCGTTTATTTTATAGCCTTTTGTTTTATAACCAATAAGCCCTTCTAGTTTCATAGTCTCAGTTACATTATATCCACCTTTAACAGCAAATTGTCCCCCTAATTTTCGTGATGCGTTAGCAGGGTTTTTACTAAGTAATTCAGGTTGCTTCCATAGGCTAGTATTGAACCCTAGGCTTAAACGATCTTCGTAATAAAGATTATCAAAATCTAGTTCTACAGAGTAGGTTCTACCGATCTTATTGTTACCATAAGAGAAATTAACTTGCGTAACTGTCTGATCATATTTTATAAAGTTAAGAAGCTGGGCTTCAGGACCATAAGGGGTAAGTAATGCTCTTGCTGCTGGTAAATATTTATAATCTCCAATAGAGATCATAGGGTAAGAAAAATCTTTTTGATTAGTTGTTGCACTATAGATAGAGTAATATAAAAATGGGTCAAGATAATCGAGTAGGGCATATTTTTTTAATTTGCCCTTTGTCATATAATTTTTGCCATATGTAGCATTTAATTCTCTAACATAAGCGCTTACGTCATTTCCTTCTGTAGTTTTTGAGTGCCTAATATAGCCGCTTTGATCTTGTTGGCTAAAGAAATATAACATTGCATAATTTGAGCTTATATGATCTTCTGTAAGCCATTTCTTTCTAATATTATTACTAAGTACTGTTGATGCTTCCATCCCGCCAATATTGATCATAATACGTTTATGAGCATGTGTATTATAATATTTATTTGCACTAAAATAGGTGGCCCCACTTGCAATACCAAGCTTATAGCCTGGCTGGATTCCAACTTGCCTTAGCCTATAGCCATGACCATATATTTCATGGTTAGCTACAAAAAGAGCTGAGTTAAATAAGAAACTTGATAGGAACCTTGTGGCATTTGCAAGCATTCCTGGATTTTCTCTATCCATTAATTTATCTTCAAGCATGTCATAACCTTCGACTAAAGACATCATGATAGATGAGCCTACTTCAGGTGAAGAATTTTTATCAAATGTAATGCCAAATTGTCTTTTATGTTCAGTTGGTGTTTCTGAATCATGTGCATATGCATTCATAGCAAATAAACTTGCAAAACATAAAGGCGCGAGTTTGCTGAGTAATGGTTTTTTCATTTAAGTATCCTTCTATATTAAAAATTTGAAAATATTATTTCCTAAAATCAATTTACAAATATATATAATATACAGATTAAAAACCTGCAAGTTTATTTTGTATGAGTAGACATTTCCAGTCAGTGGAAACAAAAAAGGGCCAGAAAGGCCCTTTGATTTCAAAAATAAACTTAATGATTAAGCTATCTGCGTTGCTCTGGATTATTAGGTTTTTGCTCTTTTTCTGTCTTAATTACTTCACTATAGCTGTTACTTCTTTTTCTTGGTACTTCAGGAGAGTTAGTAGGAGATTTGCTGCGTTCCGCTATAACTTTCTCAGTGAATTTACTAACCTTAGGAGAAGATAACGCTTCCTTTGCTTTTTCTTGCTCAAGTCTGGCTTTCTCTAATATATCCTTAATTTCTGGAGAGGAGGCATAATCAATAGCATTTTTGCCAGCACTATCCTTAATATTTACATCTGCACCTTTCTCTAAAAGCAGGTTTATTGTTTCAGTTTTACTGAAAAGAGCTGCCCATATTAATGGAGTCTTATCTAAGCTTTTAGCATTCACCTCAGCGCCTGCGTCAAGAAGAACTTTAGTAATATATTCTTTTCCGCTTAAAATTGATTTATGTAAAGCTGCAATATTGGTTTTATCTTCACTATTTGGATCGCCTCCCTTTTCTAATATAATGCTTACTACATCTTTAAAACTTCTATCAATAGCGCTATGTATAATTGGAATGCCTGCACTATCTTTGGTTTCTGGATTAGCACCTGCTTTTAAAAGATTATATGCTAATTCTTGGTCAAACTTCTCGAAAGCCCTTAAAATTATCGGTTTACCATTACTATCAGAAATATTAGGGTTAGCGCCTTGATTTAAAAGAAAACTTATTATTTCTTTGTTATCTCCCTTAAAAAGTTGTCCCTCAATAGCCTTTGCTAAGAAGGCGTCATATTCCTCTTTAGTACAAGTAGCTTTAGCATTTTTTTCTTTGAGAAGTTTTATTAATTTATCATCATTTTCTTGCAGCGCCTTCATTAGAAGTGGAATACCATTACGGTCTTTTGTATCAGGACTTGCCCCTTTTTCTACAAGATAGATAATTAGTTCTTTGTTATCTGTATTAATAGCCTTTTTAAGAAAAGAATCATATTCCTCCTTCGAGTAAGTAGTAATAGCTCCTTTGGACTTTATTAGCTTAACAAATTCCTCATCATGAGTAGCTTCCGCATTTATTAAAATTGGAATCCCATTGTAATCCCTTGTATCAGGACTCGCGCCTTGCTCTAAAAGATATATCATTAAATCTCTATCGTTAGTAAGAGTTGCTTTGTATAGAAAATTATCATATTCGGTTTTCGAATAAATTGTTTGAGCTCCTTTGTCCTTAAGGAGATTAACGAACTCTTCATTATTAGTTGATATAGCTTTTAATAGCATTGGAATACCTTGGTCGTCCTTTGTATCCGGATTCGCGCCTTTTTCTAAAAGTAGGCCAACTAAATCTTTATCATTGTTTTTAATTGCGTTTACTAAACAATCGTTTCCAAATATATCTTTATCTATTCCCTTTGGATTATCTCGTTTATACATAAGAAAAGTTATTAACTCCTTATTCTTTTTCTCAATAGCCTTAGCTATAAAAGGGTCATATTTATCGTTGTTAAATAAAGGCTGCGCTCCTTTATCTTTAAGAAGTCTAACAAAATCTTTATCATTCTCTATTGTCGCCTGTACTAAAATCGGAATTCCACTTGATTTGATCTCAGTATTAGGATTAGCTCCTTTTTCTAGAAGGAGGCTTGCTATATTTATATCTTTTTTGAGAAATGCATCTGCTAAAATTGGATTACCAAACTGGTTTTTAGCATTTGGATTAGCTCCTGAGTCTAAAAGAGGTTTTAGCAAATCTTTGTTATCTTTTTCAAAAGCTATTGCTAGTATTGAAAAACCAAACTTATTCTCAGTGTTAGGGTTATAACCTTCCTCTAGAAGTTTCTTTGTTGCAGCATTATTTGATGTTAAAACGGCCTCTAACAAGGGGAGGTTAAAACGGCGTTTATCAGTTTCTTCGTCGTAAGGGCTAATTTCTCTCTCCTTATCTAAGATAATACATTGTTTCTCCGCATCTGAATAAGGAGCAACTCCCTTAAACTTCGTAGGAGTAGGATCAGCTTGAAAAGCTACTCCTATAGGCGTATTTCCACCTGCGCCAATGCTTACCTTTGCAATTCCTTCGTGCTTACCAACCTCGTCAGCAAATTTGCTATAAAAGGGGTCAAGAAGTTTATCATTATCTTTTCCTAGCCTTTCCCAAGAATCAAAGACTAAAGTTTTTCCTCCTTTCTCTGTAGGTTGTCCTAACCAAACGTAGCTTTGTGCTACTATCCTATCATTTTTTATATCAATCTTACCGTCTTTACCTTTTTCACATATAATATAGAATCCTGAATTCTGACTCGTCATTCCATCTATGGCTACATCTTTTGCTTCATTACCAATCGATTGGCAACAATTTGTTAATTCCCCTAACAGTAAACCGCGCGGATCTCCGGCAGGTAACTTTGCCATATAATATTTGCTAAAACTACGCTTAGATGAATCACTTAACTCTTTACCATCTATAATTATATCTGGAAGATTATCTTTGGTTTTAAGTTTAGAGTATAATAATACATCTAAGCCTTTATTATAATCCTCTTCTTTGATTGCATATTTATTGCAGAGTTCTGTAAATCTCTTTAAGTCATCTTTGTTTATTGCTGGAGAAAGTTTAGACTCATCTATTTCATATATTTCTTTAGCTCTTGGGTAAGATATTTTGAGTGATGTATCTAAGGCTTCCTTATAAGACGTAGGGACTTTTCTTAAATGCTCCTCAATTACGTCAGCTCTTTGTAAAAGTCTCATTATTCCTTTATCTGAGCTTTTTAATATCAAATCATTCCAGCCTTTTTTATTCCATTTTTCTGAGGAAGGAAGATTAAATAAAAAGAAATCATGCAGAGCATAATCAGCAGCAGAGTTAGCATGTATTTTTATTATTTCTCGAGCATTTTTGATTGTTTGTTGAGGATCATTTGAAAGATCGCATAAGCTATATATTTTATTGGCAGCGCTAGTAAATTCGCGCTTAGGAAACTTTTGTGACTCATCTCTAAGCTCTATAGCAATTTGCAGGAACCTTTCAAGCTTGGCTTTACCATCATTATTAATAGCAGTGGAAGTGTATTGTGTAGGTTCTTCGCCTAAAAATTTTAGCAATCTAGGATCTCCAATTTTTCTAAAGAACTCTTTATGCTCTAACATAATTTCCTTTTCGATTGGAGAAAAGTTTACATTTTTTTTCAGCTCTTCAATTTTTTTAGGAGTTAATTCTTCCGATCCCTTTTTAGTTTCATCCTTTGAAAAAGGGGTTCTGGTTGGGTCGCTAATAACAATTTCAATACGTGTTGCAAGTTCCAGAAGTTTTAGTAATGTAATTTTTTGTGGCATAATTTTAATTGATAAATTATATGATTATTTTTTATAATATATTAATGCACAATAATTAATCAAGGGTTAACAAGGTGGAAGTGACTTGCAATTTAAAGATAATAGATAAAATTCAAGTTTATTTATTATAATTTCTTGTAGATAATCGAGGAAGAATTGTCGTTCATAAACTTAAGTAAGAAAAAGGGCCTACATAGGAAGTATAGAGGCCCTTTAATTTTAAAAATAAATTTAATGATTAAGTTATCTGCGTTGCTCTGGATTATTAGGTTTTTGCTCTTTTTCTGCTTTGATAGCCTCACTAAAACTTCCTCTTCTTGCTTTAGGAGAATTAGGAGGAGAGTCACCTCGCTCAAGTTTAACTTTTTCAGCAAATTTACCAGCCTTAGGCGAAGTAGGTGCTTCCTTTGCCTGTTCTTGTTTCAGTTTTGCTGCTTCAAGCATCTCTTTAATCTCTAGGGAAGTAGTAAGATCAATAGCCGATTTGCCTTCAGTATTTTTAAGGTTAACATCAGCTTTATGCTCTAAGAGGAGCTTGACCATTTTGTCATCATTACTACTTGCTGCTAACGATAAAGGAAAAGTTCCATCTTTGCTTACAATATTAACATCTGCTCCTGTATTTAAAAGTAGTGTGACAGCCTCTATACTACCGTTACGGATTGCCTGAAATAAAGCAGGATTGCCATCCTTATCTGGTAAATTTGGGTTGGCGCCTTTTTCTAAAAGTAGGCTATATTTTTCCTTATAATTTTGTAATTCAGTTCTGTAACGAGTGTTCATTTTAATATCTAGCTCATGCTCAATTAATTTAGATGTCAGTGCTATATTAAGAACGATCACTAATAAAGAAGAGTAACCACGTCTATCTTCTAAATCTGGGTTAGCGCCTTTATTTAAAAGTACGCTGACAACCTCTTTATTACTTCTTTCAATAGCATTAATTAAAGCTGGGTTGCCAAATTGATCTTTTGAATCTAGGTTGGCGCCTTTGTCTAGAAGCATGCTGACTAACTCTTTATCACCTCTTTCAATAGCCTTAATCAAAGCTGGGTTGTCATATTTATCTGTTGAATTTGGGTTGGCGCCTTTCTCTAAAAGTACGCTGACTAACTCTTTATAACGTCTTTCAATAGCCTTAATTAAAGCTGGGTTTTTATCTCTATCTGGTAAATTTGGGTTGGCGCCTTTTTCTACAAGAAAGTTAGCCATATCTTCATCGTATTCATTAATAGCCTTGAATAAAGCTGGGTTGTCAAATTTATCTGTTGAATTTGGGTTGGCGCCTTTCTCTAAAAGTACGCTGACTAACTCTTTATCGCCTTTATCAATAGCCTCAATTAAAGCTGGGTTGCCAAATTGATCTTTTGAATTTGGGTTGGCACCTTTGTCTAGAAGCATGCTGACTAACTCTTTATCACGTCTTTCAATCGACTTAATTAAAGCTGGGTTGCCAAATTGATCTTTTGAATTTGCATTGACGCCTTTGTCTAGAAGCATGCTGACTAACTCTTTATCGCCTTTATCAATAGCCTCAATTAAAGCTGAATTTGGGTTGGCGCCTTTGTCTAGAAGCATGCTTAGCAATTCTTTGTCACCTTTATCGATTGCTTTAAATAAAGCTGAATCTGGGTTTGCACCTTTGTCTAGAAGCATGCTTAGCAATTCTTTGTCACCTTTATCAATCGCTTTAAATAAAGCTGGATTTGGGTTGGCGCCTTTGTCTAGAAGCATGCTTAGCAATTCTTTGTCACCTTTATCAATCGCTTTAAATAAAGCAGGTTTGCCATAATGATCTTTAACATTAGGGTTAATGCCTATATTAAGAAGTTTACTTAATATCTCCTTGTCACCAATATCAATCGCCTTGAATAAAGCTGGATTACTATTTTGATCTATGAGATCTTGGCTAACGCCTTTATCAAATAGTTTGTCAACTAACTCTTTATTACGCAATCCAATAGCCATACTTAGAGGCGAATCATTGCCAGCTATCGAATGAACGTTAAGGTTTTTGGTAAGAAGTAAATCTATTACTTCCTTATCTTTTTTCTTTATAGCATTGATTAAAGGTAAACCAGAGCTATTTGAGGACTCAATATTTGGAATTTTATCTAACTGATTTGCGATGAAAGCTATCTGTTTGTCTCTATCTTGAAGTCTTATAGTATCTTCTTTGCTAGGTAAATTGTCTACTAACTCGCTTATTATAACCCAAAGTCTTTTATCACTAGTCTCTATGTCATAAGGATCAATATTTCTATCTTTATCTAAAATCACATATTGACGAGCTGCATCATAATAAGGTACAATACCATTGAATTTCGTTGGGGTTGGATCAGCCTGGTAGGCTATAGCTGCTGGAGTATTCCCCCCTTGTCCTATGCTAACTTTATCCATTACAAAGTTTTTAGATAAATTTTCTGCATAACTTTCTAACGGCTTTAGAAGTTCTTTTTTAACTACTTTATCTATATTCTCTGTTAGCTTTTCACTAACAAATTCTTTTGCAAGCTTATTTTTTAGGTCATTTATTTGGTTTTTATTTAATCTTTGTTGAGATCTAGTTGCTTGCTCTTTAGCTTCCTCTATATTTTTACTTGTTATAGCTTCAATGGTAGAATTACATGCAGAGCTAATTACTTCTTTAATCTTTTCTTTGTCATCTGAAGAAAAATTAAATTTAGCACTTAATTTTACAATATCTTTCTCTATCTGTTCGCTTATATGCTCATGCTTCTTCTCAATAGAATCAAATTTTTTTGCAGCTTTTTTACTGCCTTCTTTTTCTTCAGTAATAATAGGTTCTACTATTGTTCTACAAGTGTTTATAATATTTTCTTGAACAGTATTAGAAATATTCTGTGCAATTTTAGTTTGCTCACTTACTACGTCAGCAAATTTACTATAAAATGGATCAAGGAGTTTATTATTATCTCGACCAAGTCTTTCCCATGAGTCAAAAACTAAAGCCCTTCCACCTTTCTCAGTAGGCTTACCTAACCAAGCGTAGCTTTGAGCTAGTATTCTATCTTTTTCTATATCAATTTGATTCTCTTGAGACTTTTCAAATACAGCATAAAATCCAGCATCAGCGTTTTTCATTCCGTCAATAGCAGCTAATGCCGCATGATTACCAATTGATTGGCAACAATTAGTCAATTCCCCAAGAACAAGCCCCCGTGGGTCCCCTACAGGAAGTTTTGCCATATAATACTTGCTAAATTTATTGTCTAAAACGTCATTAACGTCTTTCCCATCTATAATTATATTAGGGAGGTTATCTTGGGTTTTGAGATTTGGATCTAATAGAACATCTAACCCTGTATTAAAAGCCTTTTCTTTTATACCAGTTAGCACACATAATTCTGCAAATTTTTTTAGATCAGATTTGTTAATTGCTGGTGATAAATTGCTTTCATCTAACGAATCTATGTCTTTTGCTCTAGTGTAAGATATATCCATTAAACTATTCAAGGTTTCCTGGTATGAGGAAGGTGCGTTTCCGAGATGTTGTTCTACAGCATCAGCTCTCCCTAAAAACTTCATTATTTTTTTGTTCTTTAAAGCAAGCTCATACCATTTTTGAGGGGTCCAATTGTTATTATCTGGTAGCTTAAACAAACAGAAATCATGTAAGGCTCTATCTGAGGCTGAGTCTGCGTTTTTAAATAAATTTTGTGCTTTTTCAATTATTTTCTCTGAATTATCATTATCTTTACATAATTTATATATATTATTTACAGCATCATTAAATTCGTTCTGAGGAAAAGACTTACTTTCATCTCTAAGCTCAACAGCAATTTTAAAAAATCGTTCAAACTTTGCTTTGCTGTCATTTTGTAATGAAGGAGAGTTAGTTAAAGATTGCTCTTCTCCTACTAACTGTAGCATTTTACTATATCCAGCGCTTTGGAAAAAATCTCTATGTTCTTGAATTAAATTTTTTTCTACTTCTGAAAAAGCCACTTCTTTTATTGAGTCATCTAGGGATTTCTCATTTGATGCTTTGCGGCCTTTTAATACAGGTTTTGCGTTCGGATCACTTACAACTTGCTCAATACGCTCTGCAAGTTCCAAAAGTTTTAGTAATGTAATTTTTTCTAGCATAGAATTACCCTGTATAATATATTATTAATTTTAAATATATTAATGCATAATAATTAATCAAGGGTTAACGAGGGGGAGTGACTTGCAATTTAAAGTTAATAGAGAAAATTCAAGTTTATTTATTATAATTTCCTGCGATAATAGTTACTGCATATTACAATATTCTAACCGATGCTTCGACTGATAAAAAATACTTACCTTTCGCAAGTTATGCTGCTTGTTTGGCTGATAGGGCTGCTTAGCGGGTTGTCTTTAATGATAACTAGCAGTACATTAAATTTTTGGCTAGCAAAAAGCGGAGTAAGTGTTGTAAATATAGGCTTATTTGCTATTGTCTCACTACCATATGCAATAAATTTTCTTTGGG
Organism: Rickettsiaceae bacterium; assembly: GCA_020697135.1. Classification (GTDB taxonomy): domain Bacteria; phylum Pseudomonadota; class Alphaproteobacteria; order Rickettsiales; family Rickettsiaceae; genus JAJFBM01. The sequence goes on along the minus strand of JAJFBM010000004.1, from coordinate 39,161 downwards.
CCCCTTTCATTGATTATTTTGAGATCCCTTATTTTAAACAAAAATTTGGCGTAAGGCAAAGCTGGATTATATCTCTAAGCCTGTTTTTAGCTATTGGTATCTATATGTTAAGCTTACTTGATCCTAAGGAAAATTTAAGTATTATAGCCTTTATCTCTATTATAATATCTTTTTTTAGCTCATCCTTAGATGTTGTGCTTGGTGCGCTTCGATCAGAGATGCTAAAAGATAAGGAGCATGGTCCAGCTTCAGGCATATATTTATTCGGCTATCGGCTTGGTATGATTATTAGTAAGTCTGGAGCAATATATTTATCATACTACCTTGAATGGGCAAAAATCTATCATATATTACTTATAATATTATTAACTTTAATAGGGTGTATTTTATATAATATTCCGCATAAAGATATTAAAATAGCTCAGAAACATAATATTGCTAAAAGTGGTATAAGGGAGTTTTTAAAAACTATCTTAAGTCCCATAGGTAGTATTAAATTTATCATAATATTGCTTGTATTTTTGATATTATATAGGCTGCCTGATAATGTGCTGAATAATATGATTAGCCCATTTTTACTAGAGATCGGTTTTAATGAAGTAGAAATCTCTCTAGCTGGTTATTTATGCGGTAGTATAGCCTCTATAATTGGGGGGATGATTGCTGGAATATTCATTGATCGGCTTGGTATATATAGAAGCTTACTTTATTTTGGGGGTCTACATGCTTTAGGGCATATGCTGTTTAATTTATTTGGAGTATTTGGTAAAGAGATTTATCTTCTATCATTTGTAATTACCATAGAAGGCATCACTGGTGGAATGGCTATGGCCTCTTATATTGCATTAATTACCTCGTTATGTCGGGGGCAATATAGAGGAACGCAATATTCATTATTTAGTGCTATGATGGGTGTTTCAAGGTCTCTACTTCCAGCATTTTCAGGGATACTCGTTCTACAAATGGGCTGGAGTTATTTTTTCTTCCTTGTATTCATATTAAGTCTTCCAAGCTTATATATTTTAAGAAAATATCTTGTTAGAATTAAAGCTCATGGCATTGAGCTCAGCATGGCCACAAAAAATAATATAGAGTAGGAATATACAATAACGTTATTGACAGAATATTCTCATGCACTCATAGTAACTTCTACTTGTGGTTGAAAAATTATAAATATTAAAACAAAATTTTTATTATGTTAGATAATCTAATAGTTCTGGCCTATCTCTTTTTTGTGCTTTTTATAGGCTTATATTATAGATCACGCACTAAGAGCCTAAGTGGCTATGGAAAAGTTGAAAATAAGATTAGTGGCAATAAGCTAATATTACTTGCAACTATATTTGCAACCTCAGTTGGCGGCGGCACAACATTTGGTATTTCTGAAAAAGCTTTTAGCGGTAATATTGCTTACTCTTATGGCTTAATTATAACTGTAATTATAGATTTACTAATAGCGATGTATTTAGTGCCGCGGATAGTACTCTTCCATGGATCTGCTACAGTTGGCGATATTATGGAGAAATATTATGGCTTAACAGGTAAGATCATAACAGGAATTGCTGCAACACTCGTCTCTATTGGTTATTTGGCTGCGCAAATAAGCGTAAGTGCTCGAATATTTGAATATTTCTTAAGCCTAAATTTCTTCTATAGCGTGCTACTTAGTTATATTATTGTAATAATTTACACAACTTTTGGCGGCTTAAGATCTACGGTTGTTACTGATATTTTACAGTTTTTCTTAATGGTCATATCAATCCCAATTTTACTAATTATTGGTATAAAAGAAATAGGGGGTGTAGGCGAATTTATACAGAAAATCCCTGAAGCAAAATATGTTCTAAATGATGATATTTGGAAAAATACTATAATAGCTATATTAAGCTTCTCAGTCATGGGTTTGCATCCTACATTTATTCAGCGTATATTACTAACCAAAGATACAAAATCCTTACAAATTTCAATTTACCGCAAAATTGTAGTTTATATTGTTTTTATCGGTATAATTACTTCAATAGGACTGGTTGCATCAATCATAGCACCAGACTTGAAATCAATGCATGCAATACCATATTTAATTGATACGATAATACCTGTAGGTCTAAAGGGTGTGATTATATCTGGCTTGTTGGCTTCTGTAATGTCTACAGCTGATTCTGATTTAAATGTTGCAGCTATGAGTCTTGTTAATGATATATATAAACCACTTAGTAAAAGCACTCATCAAGAGAATTTGCTAATAATTGCTAAAATAACTACAGTAATTATAGGCTCACTGGCCATTATTATTGCACTAAACTTCCAAAGCGTTGTTGATCTGGTTATTTTTGTAGCAGGTTTTTGGTCGCCAATGATATTCGTGCCATTAATAGTAGCACTTTATGGAAAAAGCATTTCACAACAAGGTTTTCTAGCCTCCTCTATACTGGGCGTGCTTAGTTTTTCAGTTTGGGAATTATGGCTAGTAGATTACTATAAAGTAAGCGGCGTTTTTATTGGTACATGTGTAAGTTTAGTAATATTCCTAATTTTTTGGTTAAAATGTAAGATAAGAGTAAAATAGACCGTCTAAAGAATATCCCTCTTTCAAATCTTACTAATCAGGGAGATATTCTATCTAGACTTATGAACTGGAGAAATTGAACCTACTTTATTATAATATGAAGATTAAGGCCTTTACTTAATAATAAATACTCTATCAGTAACAGAGTTTAGAAAAGGTCTTCTTTAATAATCTACCTCGCCTGAGATATTTATCTTTGGAAGAACTTCTATTGTTTCATTATCTGTTAAATATCCGTCTTCTTTTTCTTGTTGTTGGCTTTGATAAGATAAGTAAATACTAACATTATCGATAAAACTTACATACCCTTTCTGCCTAGCAATATCAAATGGTTTTTGACCTTTATATGCTATGGCATTGATATTTGCACCTTTTTCTAGTAAGAAAATAGCTATCGGCCCTTGGTCAGTTAGTGCTGCGTAATGTAGAGGAGTATAGCCTATATATTTTCTACAATCAGCTTTATTAACTTCAAATCCTTGGGATAAAAGATACTCAGCGATTTCTATAGCACCAACTTGTGCTGTTCTATGGAGAAGATTATTGTTGTAAAAACAACTAGGGTCAAAGGTTTTAAGAGCTTGTTTTATAAAAGGTAAATTATTACTTTGAATCGCATTATATAATGAGTCTAAGACTTCAGCCTTATTATAAAAGTAGATGTAGTTATGTATATTATCGCTTGGCATATATTAATATATTATTAAATGAAATTTCACTAAACTTAACATTAGTGTTTGAATCTAATAATATACTTTATAATATAAAGTCAATAGTTATTTAGATAAGGAAAGAAGTAAAAGAAATAGGAACCACTTCGGCCGTTGGGTTATAGATCCTCACAGACCCATTTGTATAGGTGGGTGCCATATACCTAAGCCACGACTTAAGCAGTGACAGCTCCCGTGTGAATTTGATTATCGTCCTGGGAAGCTTATACCCTTTGTCGAACCAAGCAGCTCCTATTTTTATACTAGCATTTTTCTAAGTTAGATGCAAGCTCTTCAATATAATTTGTAATCGAATCCAGCGTATCAGAAACAATCTTTTCTTCATTTTTAAAGTTTATGGGAGCATAATTTGAGTCTTTAATGTCTTTTTCAGATAGCTCATCTTGCATCATTAAAGCGGTTACAACTAAAGCGAGGTCTGGTGTGGCGTTTGGAAGCATTTTATAGATGCTTCCAAGTCTTTGATTTAAATTTTCGGCTGCTTTTTTAAGGTCATTCTCTTGACCTTCATCGCATGCAATATTAAAAAACTTATTATTTATTTTTAGTTGTAAAGTCGGCATGATATTTTTTTATTTTCTCTAATTCGATAATATAATCGTTTATTTCATCCATTACTTCAGCAGTAATTTTCCTTATGTTTTTATTCTCAACCCTTTGTAACTCTATTTCCTCTTGAAGGTTTGTAATAATATTTTTGAGTTCTCTATTTTCTGCAGTAAACCTTTCATACTCTTCATTAAGCTTATATGCTTTAACTTTATTGCTAATAAGTTCAAGTTGTTTTTCCAGTTGCAAAAGAGCGTTTAATAATTTCGTTTTGCTTTTCTCAATACGCTCAGAAGAATTAACCTCAATTGTATCAATCATTTCTTTCATACTATTCATATAATTTAATATTGTTAATTACAAATACTTTACGACTTTATGTAATGTTTATTGGTCGCTTATGTTATTTTCAACTTCAACTTCAGTATAATGATTTTCATTATCCTTTAAGTTGTTGGCATCTTGAGATTTGCTACTAGCAAAGTTTTGACTTGATTTTTTTCTTTTAATTACTTCTTGCTCATTTATGAAAGGGTAATTCGCTAAAAAGTAATTTAAACTTTTCTTGTCGGTTGTAGCCTCAGATGTATTAATTATAATATCATAGCGAGATTTTAGAAATTGTCCATCCTGTAAATTATAAAAACTTATAGAAGAGTTTATATTGTTTGATTGATCGTTAATTTTAGAGTAAATTGACCATGCATAAGAGAAAAAAAGCATAGCTATTAAAGATATAGCTAGAAAGGAGACGGAGGGTGTGCTTGATTCAATGAATGGTTTATTCAATGACTGAGGTTTAACAATTTTTTGTAAAGTTCTTTCAGTAGCTTTACTTTCATCAACTGAATATTCTACACCTAAATAAGTTGCATAAAGTTTAATATAACCTTCAGCATATACTTTTCCAGGGGTGTGAGTGTAGTCTTGTTCTTCAATAGCAATAAGATATTGTTTCCGAATATTGAGTTCAGATGCAATTTTTTCAATAGGAGTATTTATTTCAAGCCTTTTATTTTTCAGCTTTTCGTTTATTGAGCTCACTGCTTTTCTATTATATCGACAGTTAATTTACACTTTAACCTATATTAGTTATATAATAAACTATATTTGCTTAATAAAGAATTACTTTCTTAATAAATAGTTAGATATTTACTTTATTTTTTCACTGTGGGTTATTTAAGCAACTGCAAGTGTTTTTTTCTGCTAAAGAAAATTTTACCTCTTGTAATAGCAAAGTTTCGCAGGAAAAACAATATTTTATTTATAAAGCATATTTTACTTTATTGATTTTAGGTTTAGTTAGCTTTTTTTTTATCCATAAAATTTGTGCTGTAAACTTTAATACTAGATATGCCACTTTGATTAGGTGCTGTTAAGGAAATTTAATTATTATACTTGCTTAAGGGGTTGTAAAAAAAATTACACCGAATAAAAGGCTTAAGACTTATATTAGGTGTAATTTATGAAAAGTAAACTTTTTATAAGCTCTGTAAAAATATCTCAAGTTTTTTGGTTGCAAGAACAATCATATTGAAATCAAGGTTCTCGTGCTCACTTAACTCTTGAATGAATTTAAAATAGATTTGAGAATGTTTATGATTAATTTGATCCCAATCTTCTAAATTAAAGCCGTGATCTTCTTTTTTCATCTGTTTGATTAATATACGCACAAATTTTCTCTGCTTATCATATAAATCATCTTTAATGGATTGTAGAGAAAGCCTATTCCAATATGAAGTATTTATAAGCTTATCGCAGCTTTTTCTTAACCAATCAAATTTATAAAAGCTTCCCACTTGAAAATAAAGGCTTGCAACTTTCTCATCTTTAACGTCAGTTTTATTAGCAATGGTAATAACATCTAAAGCAGATACATAAGTATCAAGTGATGCTATATTCTGTGCAAGCGGTTGAGGTACCTTATGCTCAGTAAAATAATTCACTTTGTTATTGAACTTATTAATTGCATCTCCACTTAAGGATTTATAGATAGCTTTACTCAAGCCTAGTGCTTGATCACGATATTCTTCATTTAATTTTGAGATATTAAGCGGATGCTCAAAATTTCGAATAAACCAAAAAACACCTCTTCTAGTTAACTTATTTATCTCTGTGAACATATCAATTTGTGCTTCAATATCGATTGTTCCATCCATTTTTTCAACTTTTGACCATAATTTTTCAATTTCAAAAATTTCAGTAACGATTGTGAAAGCTCTAACTATGTCACAAAGATGTGCACCAGTTTCGCGCTTAATAGAGCTAAGTACGGCTCCGCCTAATTGATTAACAATTTTATTGGTAATTACGGTTATTATTATCTCTTTTCTAAGTTGATGGGAAATAATCTCTTCCTTGTAATCCTCTACCATTGTTTTTGGGAAATATTCAAGTAAGTATCTTTCAAAAAACTTCTCTTGCGGTAATTTAGTTTCCAGCAATTCTTTATATACTGACATTTTACTATAGGATAAAAGTACAGCAAGTTCAGGGCGAGTAAGCTTCTCATTTGTCGTACTTAATTTTGCAAGCTCTTGCGTAGTAGGTAAGAATTCAACCTTCCTATCGAGTAAACCTTCAGCTTCTAACTGCTCGATCTGTCTTGCAAACATTTCAGTAGTAAAAGCATGAGATTTCTCAGCAATAGTGATAGCTTGAGTTTGCTTGAAATTATCATATAATACAAGGCTTGCAACTTCATCAGTCATTTTAGATAAGAGATTATCCCTAGCAGCCCGCGTAAGTCTGTTCTCATCCATTGCCTGTCCTAGGGCAATTTTAATATTAACCTCATGGTCGGAGCAATCTACGCCTGCAGAATTATCAATGAAATCTGTGTTAAGGCGCCCACCATGTTTACTATATTCAATTCTTCCACGTTGAGAAACGCCAAGATTTCCGCCTTCACCAATGACTTTTGCTTTAACATCCGCACCATTGACTCTTAAATTATCATTAGCCTTATCGCCAATATCCATATTATTTTCTTGAGTAGATTTAATATAAGTGCCAATTCCACCATTCCAAATTAAATCAACTTCTGCTTTTAATATGGCTTGAATTAGCTCTTCTGGCTTGACTTGTGATGCACGTATGCCAAGTAAGTTTTGCACTTCTGGGCTTAAGGTAATTGATTTGGCTTTACGCTCAAACACTCCGCCACCTTCAGAAATTAAATCAGGATTATAATCTGACCATTTTGAGCCTGGTAGTGCAAATAACCTTTTTCTCTCATCGAAACTAGATTTAGGGTCTGGATTTGGGTCAAGGAAAATATGCATATGATTAAAGGCTGCAACCAGCTTTAAAGATTTTGACAGTAACATACCATTGCCAAATACATCGCCAGACATATCGCCAATACCAACAACAGTGATAGGGTCATTTTGCACATCAATTCCCATTTCTTGGAAGTGACGGGACACAGCAATCCACCCACCTTTAGCGGTTATACCCATTTTCTTATGGTCATAACCTGCTGAGCCGCCTGAAGCAAAAGCATCACCAAGCCAGAAATTATATCCTTGTGACACTTGGTTTGCATAATCTGAAAAAGTTGCAGTACCTTTATCAGCAGCAACAACGAGATATGGGTCACTATCATCATAAAGTACGGTATTATCAGGGTGCTGCACTTTACCATGTACAATATTGTCAGTGATATCTAGAAGGCCACGGAGAAAATCACAATAAGAATTAACAACTTTACCTATAAAATCTGTTTTAGAGAGATTTTCAGCAGTAAATTTCGGGTAGAAAGCTCCTTTAGATCCAACTGGAACAATTACCGTATTTTTAGTCATTTGAGCCTTCATCAGGCCAAGTACTTCAGTCCTATAATCTTCACCTCTATCAGACCAACGAATACCGCCTCTTGCAACCTTGCCACCTCTTAAATGGATTCCCTCAAATTCTTTAGAATATACAAAAATTTCTGCATAAGGTAATGGTAAAGGCAAATCCGGTACTAAAGCAGATTTAAATTTAAAGGAAACATAATGCTTAAATTCTCCATCAGAATTTTTCTGAAAACTATTAGTTCTGACAATAGCATCAATCAAGCCTGATAAAGCTCTTAAGACTTTATCTTCATTGCTGCTATTTACTGAATTTAAATAGTGTAATAAGTGTTCATGTACTTCTTGTGATTTCTTAACAGAATGTTTTTCTGGACAAAATTTAAAATCAAAATAGCTATATAATAAGCTTGCAAATCTAGGATGTTGAATTAATGTTTGTTGAACAAAGCTATTGCCATAGGTAAAACCAGTTTGTTGCAAATATTTAGTTAAAGCTTCAAGTACTGTAATTTTTCGCCAATCAAGGCCGGCAAGAATAATTAATCTACATAGTGACTCATTACTTAAAATGCCTTGGGCCATTCTGCTTAAAGCAACTTCAATATTATTTTTCAAGAGTTTTAAATCAGCATTTTCTGGTAAATTACACGTAAGGTTGAATGTATGTAGGAAAATAGATTTAATATCCTGGCTCTCTTTTAAGACAAAAGTTTGTTCTTCAAGTACAGTAAAGCCAATATTCTCTAAATAAGGAATAATGCTTGAAAGCGCGAGCTTATGCTCGGCATTATAAATTTTAAGAGTAATATTATTATCAAATATTTCAAGGTTAAATTCAGGTAATAAGCTTTCTGAAGCCTTTCTAATATAGTCTATATCTTGTAGTGCAGTTGCAGCTGAATAAGATTGTCTATATTCTCTTGGGAAGATATTTTTATATTTTTTGCTTAAATTTAATGCTTCATACTCGCCATATTTGAGCGATAATTCATTTAGGAATGCATCTTTCCAAAGGCTTGTTATTGCTTCAAGTTCTTCCTTAATTTTATTTAAATTATAATCAGCAAGATCAATATCTTCACCAGCCAGGGTTATAAATAAAATTTTGAAATTTTGTGCAACAACTTCATAATAACTATTTAGAATTTTGCTATTAAACTTTGTTGTTATATAGCTATTAATTTGCTCATGTGTATCAGGAGTAAGCCGCTCACTTGGTAGGAACATAAATAAATTTAGGAAATATTTAGTAATGTCCTTGTAAGCATAAAATTTTAAAGTTTTAGTATTTAAGCTTGAAAGAATTTCCATAGAAATGTTGAATAATTCTCCTTTGTTAATGGAGAATAGCTCTTTGCGTGGAAGGCTCTCAAATACTGCGCGTATTTTTGCTGAGTTATAGCTCAAAGGGCTAAAACCTGAGCTACTAACAAGACTATTAAATTTCTTCCTAATAATAGGGATGGAAGTCACTGACTGATAATAAAGGCTTGAACTATAATGCCCAAGGATAATAGATCCTTCAGTATATTTCCCTTGATTATTAAAATGTTTAATTAATATGAAAGCAATATTATCATATTTGTGGATTGGCGAAAATTGGTTGATCTTGCCAAAAAAAGCTATTTTATTTTTATTTTCCTCACTTAGAGATAGGTCTATTACATCATATAAGTACTTTTCTGTATTAGTCTCAGAGATAGAAGTAATACCAAGTCTTGAAGTAATATTATGGCTACTGGTTTTTTTAGAATCGGAGAGATTATAATCCAAACATGCTAAGAAAGTAAAATTTTCACTCTTAAGCCATTTTAGTAAGGAAGATATTTCGTCAACGTCATTTTCTACTTCTTCTTGTGAGTAAGAATCACTTAATAAGTGTTTGTAGCTTGGAACAATATTAGCGAGATTATCTACCTTAGCTAATATATCTTGCCAAGCATTAGTGATTTTTTCAATCTTAACTAAGGCTTCTTTAATTGCTATTTCAAGGCTATTCAATACTTCTTTGTTAAAGGCACCATGCACTCTGGTGAAAATAAGCAACTCTGGTTGGCAGGAATTATCTGCAGTATAGTAAACTATATCTTCAATCTTGCCTTTTTTATCTCTTAGGGTTCTGATAACTGGATGAAAAATAAATTCAGCCTCAAGATTCATCTTAGCGAGTAATGATTTTATTGAATCGACAATAAATGGTTTATCTTCAGTAATAAGTTTTATTACTAAAAATTCTTGTTCCTCGCTAGAAGTATTTCTTGTGATCTCTATTTTATTCTTATCTTCCTTAAGTCGATAAAAGCTGTAACTTTCTTTCAGTACTTCACTAAAGAGCTCAATTTTGTCTTTTTTTAAATAGTCAATTGGAATATATGAGTAAAATATTTCAGCAAATTTCTCAAAATTTGCATCATTTGGGAAGCTAGGGCTAGATAAGGATTGAATTTTTTTACCATATTCTTTTACTTTATCAATGTAATTATTAGATAATGTAAGAGAGTGATTATTTTCGGCATTATTATTTGTAGACATGATTACCATTATGATTCTTATATGTTATATCAAAAGTTTACAAAATATTATATTAGCTGTATCTTTATTTTGTATTAAAGTTTGCGGTTAAGCATATATTAAAAGTCTGTTTTCATCAAGAGGATTAGTTTTAAGTGGATACGATATTTGCGTTAAGTTCAAGCCCAGGTAAAGCTGGGGTTTCAGTATTTAGAATAAGTGGAAGAAATGCTCTACGTGCAATAGAGATAATTTGCCCTAATGTTACCTTAAAGCCAAGGGAAGCGCAACTAGTCTCCCTTTATTCTCCACAAAATAATATTATTATAGATAAAGCAATTGCGCTATATTTTAAAGCGCCACATAGTTTTACTGGTGAAGATATTATTGAGTTTCATACACATGGCAGTATCGCAATATGTAATATGCTAATAGAAACTCTTATGTCAATTGAGGGCTTCAGGCTTGCCGAGCCTGGTGAATTTTCTAAAAGAGCATTTTTAAATGGCAAGATGGATTTAACTGCTGCAGAAGGGCTTGCGGATCTCATTGAAGCAGAAACATCGCAGCAAGTGCGTCAAGCAATTAGGCAGATGAGTGGGGAGCTTGAGCGTCTATATGAAGGTTGGCGAGCTGATCTGCTTAAAATTCAAAGCTTGCTTGAAGCCTATATTGATTTCCCAGATGAAGATATTCCAGATAGCGTCCTTGAGGGTGTAAATAATACTCTTAAAAAATTAAAGCAAGCAATAATAGAGCATTTAAACGACAATACTAGAGGTGAAAGGCTACGTAGTGGGATTAAGCTTGCAATATTTGGTCCCCCAAATGCTGGAAAATCAAGCCTGCTTAATTATCTTGCGCGGCGGGAAGTAGCAATAGTATCAAGCCATGCAGGAACAACAAGAGATGTGCTTGAGATCCATCTGGATATTGGTGGTTATCCTATAGTTATTGCAGATACTGCAGGTATTAGGAATACGCATGATGAGATCGAGGCTGAAGGGATTAAACGTGCCCAACTAGCTGCTCAAAATGCTGATATTAAAATATTTATCTATGATATAGAGCAAGGGCTACCTAACGATGCACAGTTTCTAGATCTTGTTGATGAAAACACAATAATAATCGCAAATAAGGTGGATTTACAAAATTCTAAGCAGGATTTGAGTTACCAAGGTCAAAAAGTTCTGGCCTTATCGGTAAAACATAGAATAGGGCTTGATCTTTTACTTGCAGAGATCACTAAAAGAGCTGAACAGCTTGCGCGCCCCTCAGAGACTCCTGCTATTACTCGTATGCGTTATAGGAAAAGTTTAAATCAAGCTTTAGAACTACTTAATCATTTTGACTTTGAAAAAGATATTGTTTTGGCAGCAGAAGATATTAGGCTTGCAGCAAGAGCTTTAAGTCAAATTACCGGGAAGATCAGTGTCGATGAAATTCTTGGCGAGATATTTGCAAATTTCTGTATAGGAAAATAATGACAATTTGGTTAGAACAAAACCCGCATATATCAGAAAGCCTTAAGGGGATCATAAAAGAATGGGTAGGGTGGCTAGCTCTTGAAAAATCTTTCTCTACTCATACTGTTGGAGCTTATCAACAAGATTTACAGAATTTCTTAAGCTTCTATGGGGCTTATACTGGAGAGACGCTGAGTTTAAATAATTTAGCAGATATTAAGTTAAGTCAAATAAGAGCATGGCTTACGCAGCGTAAACTAGATAATTTTGAATATTCATCAAGTGCTAGAGCTCTCTCATCTATTAAAAATTTTTATAATTATATTGAGAAAAATCATAATTTGATTGTCAACGCGCTAAAAACCGTAAAAGGGCCAAGGTTAAAGAAGCCATTACCTAAAGCATTAAATATAGATCAAGCAATTAACGCAATTTCCCAAATAGAAAATTTATCTGAGGAAGATTGGGTAGCAGTGCGCGATAAAGCATTACTAATTTTAATTTATTGCACTGGCCTTCGCATTTCAGAAGCGCTATCTTTGACAAAAAAAGATCTAGGTGGAGACTGCCTTAAAATTACTGGTAAGGGTAAAAAACAAAGAATTGTGCCGTTAATTGAGCTTGCACGAGTTTATTTGAATAAATATATCAGTCTTCTGCCTTTCGATATTGAGGATACTCCTATATTTAGAGGAGAGAAGGGTAATATTTTGCAGGCAAATGTATTTAATAAGAAGCTTATTACTTTGCGTCGTATGTTAGGCCTTCCTGAACATGCTAGCGCGCATGCTTTCCGCCATAGTTTTGCAACCCACCTGCTAGGGCAGGGCGCCGATCTTCGTGTAATTCAAGAGCTCCTTGGACATGAGAGCCTTTCCACTACCCAGCGATATACTAAAGTCGATACTGAACGCCTACTTAGCGTCTATAGCAAAGCCCACCCTGGGGCAAAAAGGGATGAGGTTTAACGCTCAGCCATTCATTTTATAAAATTTGATAGTTTCTAACGAACTAATACGATATCAGCATTTTGAATATTACATTCTAGCCAAGCTTTGTCTGTAGTATAGATAATACTATTCCTTTTTTGCATCTTCTTGCCTTAAAGACTTAAGTTCATTTAGTAGGTCATTATCTTTATATTTATCTAGCATGCTTCTAGCTTTCTCTAAGTTAGATTGAAATGTTGAAACAACTAATTCTGTATCAGAATATTTTAAAGAAACTTCATCGCTAGGCTTAAGATTAAGTGTTTTTCTTATTTTAGCTGGGATAAATAATCTACCATTCCTATCAATATAGCTTTTTTGTGATAACATATAATTGAAGCATTTTATTTAATAATATCATAACTTAAATGTAAGTATGTGCAAAAGATAATAAATGCATATATATACGAATTTTAAATTAAATATAATACCCATAAAAAGACTTCTTAAATTATTGCATACTACTGTTGCAACCCATCTCAGTAGTAGTTATAATTCTACCTACCCCGCTAAATTTATATCTGTTGCCTTCCATTCTAGAGTTTTTTGGTCGAATTCATAAAGCTTTGCTGAAGTGTCAATATCTTCAAATTTAATATCAACCTTATATTCAGTTTGGTTACTAAAGAACACTTGATTATATGGCCAGTAAAAAGGAATATAGTTTTTTAGCGTCAAGGTAGTATATTTCTCTTTAGCAATTTTGGGTAAGTAAGTAATCAGCTCATCTAGCGTCTTTATTGGGTAACTGCCAATTTTTAATGGCACAAAGCGATATATCACCTTATTAAAATTAAGCTGGGTAGGGATAATGCTTAGTGTACTACCTGGTTGGATATCTTCAACAAACAAGCTTTTCATTGGCACGCCTGAGATTGCGCTAATAAACTCATCTGCTTCAAAGAAGGTTGCCCCACCAAAGCTTACCATTCTATTAACTTGAGTCTTAAGTGCATTATAGGTTTTAACCTCAACTTGCATTAACTTACCATCACGGTATATGTCAAGCTTAATTAAGCCTTTAGCTTTATTCATTGCTGCATCTAACTTATAAAGGCTTGCACCAATTAGTTCACCATCAACTTTCCATAAAATATCATCAGCTTTCAACACTCCTTCTGCAGGAGTTCCTGGGATTACTGTTAATATAATAAGGCAATTATTGCGAAATTCAGGGTATTTATCAATATATTCATGCATTTTTTCTTTAGGAAAGCCTCTATGTTTAACAGCTTTATCTAAAGAATAAGTAGTAGTATAAATGCCGGTATGTTGTCTAACAGGTTGTTCTCCTTTAGCTAGAGCACTTAGTACGTCAGTAATATAATTTGCTTTTAAAGCAAGCGCATATGTTTTGCCGCCACCATAATTAAGCCCTATTGCTTTACCATTCATATCCATAACAGGGGATCCGCTTGACCCGCCTGCAGTATTTAAATTAATAGTATAAGAATGTTGTGGCATTTCTCCTTCAACCGTATAAAGGTTTGAAATATATCCTTCATGAAAGGAGAAAGCTTGTGCTTCATTATTGCCAACTAAAAATATATGATCGCTAAGTTTAGGATCTTCTTTGCTAAACTCTATTTCTGTACATTCTTTTGGAATTTCTTTTGGGTCAATTTGAAGTATTGCAAAATCCTGCCATCTATCACGATAAACTAATTTTGCTTCAATTTGACGGCCATTAAAGAAAGTGATCGCCATATTGCCCACGGTTGAATGGCCTGTAACGTGGGCATTAGTAATTACATAGCCAGATTTTTTATTAGCAATAAATCCTGTGCCGCTCCAAGAACCGTTCATATTATATGCAGCTAGAGAGGCTCTTGTATTAATAGTAACTATAGAGTTTTTTGCAAGCTCTACTAGTTCAGGTTTTATTGTAGCAAAGCTTGAGTGGATATTGAATATTAGAATAAGTGCTATATATTGTAGGAACTTTTTCATTATACTAAAACCTATTTTTAAAGAAGTATTAAATTATATTATAAAACAATATAAGCATATAGTGCTTATTTCAAGCTGCTTTTCACTAATTTTTAGAAAAAATTTTAATAATTTTCATTTTAAGATACTTGGGAAAGAAAATTTCTGCACTATATAACTAACTATCAGGTAACCGATTATACTATTTTATCTTTTTGAAAATTGGTTTAGGTTACAGAGAAAAAAATTTAAGGAGAAAAAAATATGGCAAAAGTTATTGGAATTGACCTTGGTACGACAAACTCATGCGTAGCAGTAATGGAAGGTAAAGAGCCTAAAGTTATTGCAAATGCAGAGGGGCTTAGAACAACCCCTTCGATCGTTGCTTTTACAGATAATGAGAAATTAGTAGGTGAGTCGGCAAAGCGCCAAGCAGTACAAAACTCTAAAAACACAATATTTGCAAGTAAAAGGCTGATTGGTAGAAATGTAAGCGATAAAGTAGTAGAGAAATTTAAGTCTGAAGTTCCTTTCAATGTAGTTGCTGCTGAAAATGGTGATGCAGTAATGGAAATTCAAGGTACAAAATACTCGCCAGTACAAATTGCTGCTATGGTTCTACAAAAAATGAAAGATACAGCAGAGAATTATTTAGGCGAAAAAGTAACGCAAGCAGTAATTACTGTTCCAGCTTATTTTAACGACTCACAAAGACAAGCAACAAAAGATGCAGGTAGAATTGCTGGCCTTGAAGTTTTGCGTATCATTAACGAGCCAACAGCTGCTGCTCTTGCTTATGGTCTTGATAAATCAGCTGCAAAAACTATTGCAGTATATGACCTTGGTGGTGGTACATTCGACGTATCTATCCTTGAGATTGGTGATGGTGTATTTGAAGTTAAAGCTACAAATGGTGATACATTCCTTGGTGGTGAAGACTTCGATATGAGAATATTAAACTTCCTGGTTGATGAATTTAAAAAAGAAGCTGGAATTGATCTTAAGCAAGATCCATTAGCGCTACAAAGGCTTAAAGAAGCAGCTGAGAAAGCTAAGAAAGAATTATCATCAACTCAACAAACTGATATTAATCTTCCATATATTACAGCTGATGCTAGTGGTCCAAAACACCTTAATATGAAGCTTACTCGTGCGAAGCTTGAGTCGCTTGTTGATGATTTAATTGAGAAGACCATTGAGCCTTGCCGTAAAGCGCTTCAAGATGCTGGTCTTAAAGCAAGTGATATTCAAGATGTAGTACTTGTTGGTGGTATGACCCGTATGCCAAAAGTTATCGACAAAGTGAAAGATTTCTTTGGTCGTGAACCACATAGAGGTGTGAATCCTGATGAGGTAGTAGCGCTTGGTGCAGCGATTCAAGCGGGTGTATTGCAAGGTGATGTTAAGGACGTTCTTCTTCTAGACGTTACACCACTCTCACTTGGTATTGAGACGCTCGGTGGAGTGTTTACAAGATTAATTGATAGAAACACTACAATTCCAACAAAGAAAAGCCAAGTATTCTCAACGGCAGAAGACAGTCAAACAGCTGTTACAATACGTGTGTTCCAAGGTGAGCGTGAGATGGCTGCTGCGAATAAATTGCTTGGTCAATTTAATTTAGAAGGTATAGCACCAGCGCCAAGAGGAATGCCACAAATTGAAGTAACATTCGATATTGACGCTAATGGTATTGTGCATGTATCTGCAAAAGATAAAGCAACTGGTAAAGAGCAAAAAGTAACAATCCAATCATCTGGTGGTTTAACAGAAAATGATATCCAGCAAATGATTAAAGATGCAGAAGCGCATAGTGCTGAAGATAAAAAGCGTAAAGAGTTAATTGAAGCTCGCAATCAAGCTGATAGTCTTGTATATTCTACTGAAAAAAGCTTGAAAGAATATGGTGATAAGTTATCTGACGCTGATAAGTCGGAAGTTGAACAAGCTGTTAGTGACTTAAAATCAGTGCTTGAAAGTGAAAATTTAGAAGAGTTAAAAGCTAAAACTGATGCATTAACCCAAGCTTCTGTGAAAATCGGCCAAGCTATGTATCAAGCAAGCCAAGCAGCAGGTGCACAGCAAGGGGCTCAAGCAGAGGAGAATACTCAGCCTGAAGAGGGCAAAGTTGTAGATGCTGATTATGAAGATGTAAGCGATAATAAGAAGTAATATAGATTAGGCCGTGTTTTGCGGTCTAATTTATTTTTTAGTAAGTGAAATTCTTAAAAGTTAATAGGGGTATTATACCCCTTTTTGCAATTAGATAGAGTGATGTAGAGATATATGTCTAAACAAGATTATTATCAAACTTTAGGGGTTAGTAAAGGCGCTTCTGAAGAGGACGTTAAAAAAGCATATCGTAAGCTTGCGATGCAATATCACCCGGATAAAAATCCAGGTAATGCAGAAGCAGAACATAAATTTAAAGAAATAAGTGAAGCTTATGAAGTTTTAAAGGACCCACAGAAAAAAGCAGCCTATGATAGATTTGGCCATGCTGCCTTTAGTGGTGGTCATGGTGGAGGTGGGGGATTTTCGCAAGGAGATCATCATGGTTTCTCTGGCATGGATTTTTCAGATATATTCAGTGATGTATTTGGTGACTTCATGGGTGCAAGAGGCGGGCGCAGGCGCACCTCTACGCAAGTAAAAGGTTCAGACCTTCGTTATAATATAAGCATTACTCTTGAGGAAGCTTATGCAGGCGTATCACGTAATATTTCATTTAGAACTGCAGTAAAATGTGGTGATTGCGATGGAAAGGGTAGTGCTGATAAAGGCGGGACAACAACTTGTGGTGATTGTAATGGTCATGGTTACGTTAGAATGCAGCAAGGCTTTTTTGCTGTTGAGCAGACTTGCCATAAATGTAATGGTGCAGGCCAAGTTATAAAGAATCCTTGTCGAAATTGTGGCGGGCAAGGTAGGGTAGAAACTCAAAAGACTCTTGCTATAAATATTCCTGCTGGTATTGAAGATGCAACAAGAATACGTTTGGCTGGTGAAGGTGAGCAAGGTATTCGAGGAGGACACCCAGGTGACCTTTATGTTTTTGTAAATATTCAAACCCATCAATTTTTTAAAGTAGATAAATCAGATATTCATTGCAAAGTCCCAGTTAGCTTTACCCATGCAGCGCTTGGTGGCTCAATTGAGGTGCCTATAATAGAAGGTGGAACAGTGCAGCTTAAAATTCCTACCGGGACACAAAGTGGCGATATACTTAAACTGAAAGGTAAGGGTATGAGTAAGGTGCGTTCAAGTTTGAGAGGTGATATGTTTGCGCATGTAATTATTGATGTGCCTAAAACCTTGACCGCAAGACAGAAAGAATTACTTGAAGAATTAGATAAAGAATTTGCCAAAGATAAAGGAAATGATTCAAGCTTCTTTAAAAAAATGAAGGGTCTTTGGTCGTAATATTAAGCGGGGTGGTAAGTCTTAAAGGGCGTCCTTGCAACAAGGCATTGGTTTTGTTTCATGGATACGACTTTTACCATATTTGTTCCCCCGCGACTTGATCGCGGCGCCTGTATCAAAACCCATAAGCTATTGAAATTTATGTTTTTTATGTATATTCCGGTCTAGCCTTAGATCATGACGGTCAAGCAAAACATTTTGATCCACGCAATAATGCCTTGTGTGAAGAGTTAAGCCACGAAGAAATCCAGTAAAATCAATCGTTATCCTGAACTTGTTTCAAGATCTTTTTTTAAAATTCGGAAACAAGTTCAAGATGAATAAAGGATGGATTGCCATGCCGGCTTTGCTTTAGTTCATTTTCTTGTGAATAAAAGCAGAAATCTTGCTATTTAATATAAGGCTTTTTAATTTATTTATGGATAAAGCTTTATTTTTGACTTTATTTACAGCCTCTATAGCATACTCATTTAATTTTATTTTATTGCCTATAATGCATGCCCGTGTTTTAATTAAACTCACTATATTTCTATCATTTTGAGCGCTAAACAACTCTTTCAATTTTTGTTTAGCCTCTAAGCTAGAAGGAGAGATCTCAGTATCTTCTTTATAAGGATAAGTTGGGTTAGAAATTTGTTTTAATAATTCACTTATAATATTTAAGTCTTTATTGGAAAATTTTATTTTCTGGAATTTCCTTATAAAATCTTCTTTAGAAATTGGTCCTGCTTTGATAATATCTAACTTTAGCAGGTTTTTAATAACTTGAGTAAAGCCAAATTCTCTAGGGTTTATTATCCTAAAAATAATTCTTATTTTATTATTCTTATCTAATCTTACTGATATAATATTGAGGTTATTATAAATATTTTGGACAATGATAGAAGGGTCCATTAAAGAGTTAAATACAGCCTTATCGTTTTTATAATTATTATTATCATCTAAATCTGAAGCTTTTAGAATTATTTGGTTGCTTCGTTCGGCATTTAAACCAGGCTTCATAGTTTTATCAAATTCACTTAGTAATTTAAATTTTCTTTCGCTAAGAGGATTTTCTTTAATATCTGTAATGTTAAGATTTTTGGTTTTTGCCTTCTCATTATTAGAAAGTTTTTTGATAGCTGTAATCTTAACAGCCTTATTATGGTCTATTTGTTTATTATTTGTGTATGCACTTTTCATAAATTTTTAGCAATATAAATTTATTCATATAACTATATATTACTGCAAATTAATTAATTAAAAGTTAACAAAATTAATATGGTAGGAGCGAGTATGTTACCTAGGTTCTGTGAAGGAAATATTACTAGATAAGTATTTACACTTACTCTGTAGCTTCAAGCTGAGCTTGGAGCCCAGAATTTTCCTTTTTCTCAGGCAGGAAGCCACCAACTTGTGCTTCCCAGAGAGTTTTATACATGCCTTCTCTAGCAAGCAGCTCTTCATGCGTGCCATCTTCAATTATTTTTCCTTCATCAAAGACTATAATTCTATCCATTTGAAGTAGTGTTGAGAGTCTATGAGCAATGATTAAAGTAGTTTTCCCTTGCATAAGATCTTCAATACTTTCCTGAATTTTATGCTCTGTAACAGAATCAAGTGCACTTGTTGCTTCATCTAAAATTAATATGGGTGCATTTTTAAGTATAGCACGCGCAATTGCAATACGCTGCCTTTGGCCGCCAGATAACTTAATACCGCGCTCACCAACTAGCGAGTTATATCCTTCAGGTTGTTGCAGAATAAAGTCATGCGCATGAGCTTTTTTTGCTGCTTCTATCACTTCGTCATCAGTAGCATCAAGCCTTCCATAACGTATATTTTCCATTAAGCTACGGTGGAATAGGGCAGAGTCTTGTGGAATCATACTGATTGAACCTCTTAAAGAATCCTGAGCAACATGCCTAATATCTTGGCCATCAATAAAAATACTTCCTGCATTAATATCGAATAAACGTAATATTAAATTGACAAAAGTTGTCTTGCCGCTTCCAGAGAATCCTACAAGCCCTACTTTTTGTTTCGGCTTAATTGCAACTGAGAGATTATTGAATAATGGATAATCATTTTTATAATGGAAGACAATATTCTCAAAATTAATCTCTCCTTGGGTAACAATAAGTTTTTTTGCATCAGCTTTATCTTCTATTTCAATCGGTGACATAATGGTACGAAGACCTTGTTTAACATTGCCGATTGCTTCACCAAAATTCCTCACATCATTAGTGAGAGTCCATAAAGCTCCGCCGATTGAAGTATTTATATTAAGTACAAGTGCAAAATCACCTGCAGTAGCTGTATGATTCTCCATACCACGCATTAACCACCACAGAGATAGAGCTTGCAGGGCTACAAATGTTGAGCCTTGAAAGAAATCAAATTTTAAGAAAAAAATCTCTCGCTTTTGTACAGCTTGAATAAAATTAGCCATACTTCCCTTTAGGCCATTCTGCTCATTTCCTTTGCCAGCAAAAAGTCTAACGCTCATGATATTAGAAATAGTATCAACTATTTGTCCAGTATATTTTGATTTTGCTTCGGCAGCTGCATCAGATACTTCAATAAATTTCCGTGTACCGGCTAATGTTATAAGTAATATTAGACCGATCCAACATAAAAGAGCGATGGCAAACTTTGCTTCTATTTGCGCTATAGTAAATGCGGCAATCATTAATGCAAGACCATGACTAAAAAACCTATTAACAGTTATATTAATTAGATCTATAATACCATTGCTAATATCGTTAATTTTATTAGCTAGGCTGCCAGCAAAACTATTTTGAAAGTATGTATGAGAATGATCTAAAATATGATTCATACAATTATCAGTAATATGAGCTTTAAGGGTAGGACGAAATTTGCTGAATATCCAATCATAGAAGCGAAAGACAACTACCATTAAAAAGGACATAAAGATGTATAAACCCACAGGCGGAACGAGTCTACTAAACGCTTCTTCAGGAAGGATTCCGTTGGCGCGATCTAAAATAACCTTAACAATATATGGTCTGAAAGAAAGATCAGCTGCCCAAATCATTGCAACAAAAACTTGCCCTAAAATAAGGTGCTTAAAAGGGCTTGCTACCTTGAAAAGGAAAGGCAGAATTGGTATAGAATCATTGCTATTAATTTTTTGCATTTAACATCCCTCCCGATTGTTATTAGACTTCTTTCGAAACTATTTTATGATAGAGAATTTGAAGGAAACTCGGAACGCAGAACCGCAGTGTACTTACTCGTACATAAGGATTCGAGTACCGAATCGATGTACAAATTATCAGTAGAAATCTAGTTTCGAAAGAAGTCTATTGCATATTTTGCTTTATTTAGTAGGTTTCTCAGCTATAAAGCCCCCACTTTGAGATGTCCAAAGTCTTGCATATAAACCTCCTCGCTCAAGTAACTGTGTATGGTTTCCTTCTTCTACAATATTGCCCTTATCAAATACAAGTATCCTATCCATATTTAAAAGAGTCGATAATCTATGAGCAATAACAATTACGGTTTTATTCTCCATCAAATGCTCAAGAGATGATTGTATCAAATGCTCAGTCATTGAGTCAAGTGCACTAGTTGCTTCATCCAAAATAAGTATAGGTGCATTTTTAAGTATAGCCCGAGCGATCGCAATACGCTGTCTTTGACCACCTGAGAGGTTTGATCCTCTCTCGCCGCAATCAGTATTATAACCTTCAGGGAGCTGCATGATGAAATCATGAATATGAGCACGCTCGGCTGCTGCAATTACTTCTTCATCAGTTGCATCGCGCTTTCCATAACGAATATTTTCCATTATACTTCTATGAAAAAGCAGTGGATCTTGCGGTATCACGCTTATATTATCTCTAAGTGAGTTTAAGTTAATATCTGCAACATCCTGATCATCAATTAATATTTCCCCAGAGGTTAAATCGAAGGAGCGAGTAATAAGATTGACAAAAGTACTTTTACCAGAACCTGAAAAACCTACAAGACCAACTTTCTGTTTTCCTGGTATTAAAACTGATTTATTAGAAAAAATATTATCATTAAACTTATATTTAAAAGTTACATTTTTAAATTCAATTTTTCCATTGGTGATAGTCAAAGATTCCCTATCATTATTAAATTGTATTTCATGTGGGATGACGAGCGATAAGGATTGATGAGTAACGCCGAGCTCTTCAAAAAAGTCGCTAAAATCTTGCGTGACATCCCAAATCTCAGTTGCAACGGAAATAGAGAGTGTAAGTATAAGCGCAAAATCTCCTACTGTAATTTGTAATTTACTTCTCAAATCTATAAGATAATATAACATCGTGAAAATCAAGATGCTGCAAGAAATTCCTTGGAAATAGCGGAGCTTCATCATAAACATTTGGAGCTTTCTTTCGTCTTCTACCCCTTTATTAGTAAATTGGCTCAAAAACTCTCTTTCATGTTTATAAGCAGAAAACATTCTTATTGCGTTAATATTATATATAGAGTCAACTACCCGACCAAAGATTCTGGCTTTTGATCTTGAGAAATTGACAGAATACATATTAATGCGGCGTGAGAACCCAAGGCTTAAACCTAAGAAAAATCCAAGCCAAATAAAAAGTGTAAACGCAAATATAGAGTGCACACTATACATAGTAAGAATTGCTGCAATGATAGTAATGAATTTCTTCATGATACGTTCATTACCAATAGTGCAGATCATTTCAACTGATCTTGCAGCTTCACTTATTCTATTTGATATGCTACCTACAAGATTTTCTTGGAAGAAGCTGTGAGAATGGTGTTGAGTATACTCAAATAACTCTTCAATAACTCTTGCTTTTATGTAAGGCATTGTACGGCTATAGAGATAGTCATAAGACCTCCAAAGCCAATTTAAGCTTTCCCACCATAATCCATAACCTATGCTCCAAACGAACAATGAAGTAGTCAAGCTGCTTGCTTGGTGTTCTGGAATCTTTTCTACAGTATCGATAATATATTTAAGTATAAGACTATCAATTGCTGGAGTCGCGCCAGCAAGGGCCATTAAAAAAATTAAACCTAAAATCTTTCCAAAGCTAGGTTTAAGAAAGTGTTTTATGAAGCCAAATAAATCATATGGTATTTGTGGTGCCATAATTATTCCTTGAAACTGATAAATATTCTAGGCTCTAGTAATGTTATTTAAAACATCATCGCATTATTGTGCAGGCGTAGTTGCATGTCTATAAAAAAGGTCTTAATATCATTACCTTAGGCGAAGGCAGCGTTATCCAAAAACCATAAATTTAATAGCTTGCGGCCTTTATTATGTACCCTGCCGCCTAGGCCACTGGTTGACAAACTTCATTAATACGCAGCCATGCAACAAGCTCCAGAGCCTAAATTGAATTTAATGTATTTTATAAAGTATATAATAGGGAAGCGATGCTCGCAAGATATAATAGCTTTAAATTTGTATAAAATTTTAAACTTACAAAGCGAAACTAATAAGTTATATTAATTTACGACATTCTATATCAAATTTTCGTAGACTTCATAGATAAGGATTAGTATATTTTACTATTTGATTTATAAAATTTATTATAAAGTTTAAGGTTAACAATGAAAAAGCTTTCTTATCAAGATATAATATTTGAGCTGCAAAAATTCTGGAGTGATCATGGTTGCGTAATACTCCAACCTTATGATGTTGAGATGGGAGCAGGGACTTTTCATCCTGCGACCGTGTTACATACTCTTGGGCCAAAACCATGGAATGTGGCTTATCTTCAGCCATCACGTCGACCAGTTGATAGTCGTTATGGAGAACACCCAAACAGATTGCAGCATTATTATCAATTTCAAGTAATTTTAAAACCATCTCCTGATAATATTCAAGAGCTATATCTTGAAAGTATTAAACGTCTTGGCCTTGATCCAAATATTAACGATATAAGGTTTGTTGAAGATGATTGGGAATCTCCAACTCTTGGTGCCTCTGGTCTGGGGTGGGAAGTTTGGTGTAATGGAATGGAGATTTCTCAATTTACCTATATGCAGCAAATTGGTGGTATTGAATGTAGGCCAGTTGCAGGCGAGATAACTTACGGTCTTGAGCGTCTTACAATGTATCTTCAAGGTGTCGATGATCTTAAGAAGATTGATTGGAACGGTCAAGTGGGCGCCAAAGCCATGACTTATGGTGATGTTTATGCAGAATCAGAGCGTCAATTTTCAGCTTATAATTTAGAATATGCTGATACAGATATGCTGCTTAGACATTTCGTTGATTGTGAAGCGCAATGTAAATTTTTAATTGAGAAACAATTGCCACTTCCTGCTTATGATTTTTGTATCAAAGCCAGCCATATATTTAATTTGCTTGATGCAAGAGGTGTAATTAGCGTAACAGAGCGTGCAGCTTATATAGTCAAAGTGCGCCATATGGCAAAAATTTGTTGCGGTGAGTGGATGAGACAGCAAGGAGTTGAAGTTTAAATGACAGAGTTATTATTAGAATTATACTCAGAAGAAATCCCTGCTTTGATGCAAAGCCGGGCTGAGCAAGTATTTAAGCGTTTATTTAGCGATGCTTTTTTCTCAAAAAATATATCTTTTAAGGATTTACAGATATTTTCAGGGCCTTGTAGGATCACTATATATGCCCAAGGAATTGGTGCAGAAATTCCAGGTTACTTAATTGAGAAAAAGGGCCCTCGCGTCGAGGCTGACCAAAAAGCTATTGAAGGGTTTGCAAAATCTGTTGGGCAGGATGTTAGTTCATTAGATATTCAAGATAATAAAGGAACTAAATTTTATATTTATAGGGAACAAATTCCAGCAAGACCAACTGAAGAAATTTTGCCGGAACTTATAGAGTCGATTCTTAATGATTTCGTCTGGCCAAAATCAATGCAATGGGGGGCTCATGATATCTCCTGGATTAGGCCGCTTAAAAATATACTTTGCTTATATAATAACAAAGTGCTTAAGATGAAATTTAGCCATTTAGAATCAAATAATATAACTTTTGGCCATAAATTTTTAAATTTCAAACCACTTGATATAGCTTCTTTTCAAGATTATCAGCAAAAGCTTGAGCAAAATTTAGTAGTTATTTCTAGAGAAGAGAGAGGGGCAATTATCCAACAACAATTAGATGATCTGCTAAAACAATACAATCTTGAACTTAATGTGGATCAAGGTTTGATGGAAGAAGTAATAGGCCTTGTTGAATTTCCACAAATGATGATTGGAACAATTCCAGACAAGTTTTTATCAGTGCCATATGAGATTCTAATATCTGCTATGCGCACCCATCAGAAATATTTCACTGCTTTTGATAAAAATGGAAAATTTGCCCCTTACTTCATTTTTGCCTCTAACATTAAGCCAAGTGAATTAGTAGTAAATGGCAATGAAAAAGTTTTATCAGCAAGACTGTCAGATGCTAAATTCTTTTATGAGCATGATCTTAAAACAAGCCTTGAGACTATGTATGAAAGACTTGCAAAAGTTACATTTCATGCAAAACTTGGTACAGTTAAAGATAAAGCAGATAGGATAGCTGTTATTGCTAATTATCTCTTACCGAGTAATCAAGCTTTAACCCAGGCTTTAACTCAGGCAGCAAAATTCTGTAAATGTGATCTAGTAAGTGGTGTAGTTAGCGAGTTTCCAGAACTACAAGGTATTATGGGCCGTTATTATGCAGTCGCATCAGGCTTATCAGCTGAAGTTGCGCAAGCAATTTCTGAGCACTACCAACCACTTGGGCCAAATGATAAAGTACCAAATGGTATTTCAGCTTACCTGTCAATTGCTGATAAAATTGATAGTCTTGCTGGGCTTTATCTTGCAGGTGAACGTGCAACAGGTTCAGGCGATCCTTTCAGCTTAAGACGTTATGCACTTGGTATAATTAATACTATAACAACTAACCAGCTAAATATCTCATTAGTTGCGCTTGTTGAATTTACAGTTAAACAATTAATAAATGCGTTCCCTCCTTTGGCTCAAGATAATAGAGCAGCAAAATCTATAATTTCATTCTTAGAAGAGAGAGCGAAAAATTTACTTAAGGATAAATTTGAGATCAACCTTGTGAATGCGGTAGTGAAATTAAATAAAGATAGTAATCTTGTTTCAATTATAGCGAAACTAAAAGCGTTACAAAATTTTACATCATCAGAGCAAGGTATAGTTTTACTTCAAGCTTTTAAAAGAGCTTATAATATACTTTCTCAAGAAGAGAAAAAATTTAAGGCTGGTATTCGTGAAGAGGTTGACCCATCAATTTTACAAGAAGATGATGAAAAAGAACTTGTTAAATTTTTGACTCAATTGAAGGCAGAAGTAAATCAATTGCTTTCAGATAACCTATTTGAGCAAGCGCTTGGAAAATTATCTAGTTTACATGCACCGCTTGGCAAATTTTTTGATAATGTAATAGTTGTTAGTTCAGATATAGATTTAACTGAAAATCGTTTATCAATGCTCAAATCTATTGTTAATTTATTTAGTAAATTTGCTGATTTTAACGAGTTAGTATAGAAGGTTAGAGGCTTATAAAGCCTCTTTGAACCTAGATTTTGTGTAAGTATTTTACTCTGCAGCGTCTGTTTCAACGGGAACAAGACCCAAAGCAGTTACGAAAGGAGTCGTGGTAAGATCAGTTGCTGTTATTGGGTTATCGCTTTCTAGATGTAGTCTGTTAGTCACTATACTTGCGTCTATTCCTTCAACAATATTTATAGCTTCAGCGAGAGTTTCAAGAGTGTCAAACTCACCTCTGGCAGCATTAGGTTCGCCTTGTGAATTAAACTTAAAACTAAAAACTCTGTCTTTATAAACTAATCTAAAACTGTCATGGTCTGTAGCGTTACTAAATATTTCACTTGTAGTATTAGCGCCTAAAATTCCTGAAGTTATATCTCTTGAAGAATGAGAAAAAGTTGGTTGAGTTGAATTTAAAGTCATAATATTCTCCTTTAAGTTGAAATTTGCTATTTATTAGAATATTCAAGATAGAGCTAAAATTCAACATAAAACATTTAAACTTTATATATTTGCTTATTCGTCGCTAAAATGAACAGTGCCACACAATCCAAGTTTTTCAGCTAGCATTCCTTCTGCTCTTATACCTTCGTCGGAGATTACTATCAACCTTTTATCTTCAATTTTTGCAGCAAGCCCAGGGGTTAAATTAAATACATTTTTAAGTGTTTCTAAATTTTTAAACTCTAAACCACCATTTTCGCATAATTGATTTGTTGGATTGAATGAATATAAAGCAGATGTATTATCCGCAAAAGTAATAGCGAAAAAATCATTCTTATAGATTTCACTAAAAACTTCACTCCCACTATGAGCGCCAAGTATACCCTCAGCAGAATCTATATTTTTGGATATTATTTTTTTAAAATACTTATAAGAAGCTTTATTTGAGGATAACATATGATCTCTCTTTAATGTAATTTTGTTTTATACAAATTAATAATGAAATTCAGTTGATTGTTGGCCGATACAAATTAGCTCAAGACCTCCGATTAAATCTCCTTTTATATCGGTGAAAGTTGGAGGGATATCGCTTTCTAGGTTAGTTATATAGATTCTGTTATCAGCAATTATTGCCTTAAGCCCGGCCATTTTATCTAAAGCTTCAGCAAGAGTATCAAGATTATTAAACTGCCCAGCGTAAATATTAGGCCACCCTAAAGATTTATAGTAAAAAGTTCCTTCAATATTGTTACTGACAACTTTGAAACAATCATTATCATGGGCTTCAAAGAAAGGCTGGCTTGTTTGAGAAGCGCCCAATATGTTATTATTAATATTTTTAGATCTCACTGTTGGTGAGCCTTTAGGGGTGTTGTTTATATCCATAAAATTTAAAAAATAATATTAAATATATGATACAATATTTATGCTTAAGCGTACATTAACGTGTTAACTATTTTGGTTAAATAATTTAACTATATTACTATTTTACAATTAAGAGATAAAAAGGGAAGTTCGATTGGCAATAAAAAAATTAGAAATAAGGATTAAATATCTTCTAAACTCCAACGGGCTCGAGGGCAGAAGTCTAATGAAGAGGTAAGATTTGCTTGGAAGCGTTCCATAGCAGCCCAGCCTATCATTGCAGCATTATCTGTGCATAATTTTAAAGGGGGAGCGTAAAGGCTAAAGCCATGCAAGTTTAATGTTGTTTCAAGTGCTTGCCTTAAATACATATTAGCTGCAACTCCTCCAGCTAACACAAAATTTCGAGATTGAAATTGAGCCTGATATATTTTTATTGCTTGCTCGACTCTGTTAGATAATATCTTTGCCACAGTATGCTGAAAGGATGCACATATATTGTTAACCTCTGTTTGCGATATGGGTTGCGCATGTTCTTGGATAGTTTTTCGAACTGCAGTCTTAAGGCCTGAGAAAGACATGTCGCAATTTTCTCTTCCTACCATGGAAAGAGGAAAGGAGTAAGCTTTAGGGTCGCCATTTAAAGCAAGCTTCTCAATAATAGGCCCCCCTGGATAACCAAGCCCGAGCATCTTTGCAACTTTGTCAAAAGCTTCTCCAACAGCATCATCTAATGTTTGTCCTAGGATTTTATATTTGCCAAGCTGTTCAACGGCAATAAATTGACAATGCCCACCTGATATTAGTAGTAAAAGAAAAGGATATTCTAGGTTAGAACATAGACGTGCTGTAAGCGCATGGCCTTCTAAATGATTTACTGCAATATATGGTTTTTTATTAACCGAAGCCATAGACTTTGCAAACATTGTCCCAACTATAACCCCACCAATTAGCCCGGGTCCTGCTGTTGCTGCAAAAGCATCAATATCAGCTAACCCAAGATTTGCTTCCTTTAGCGCTGCTTGAATTGCTGCCTTCAAGTTCCCCATATGAGCACGTGCAGCAATTTCAGGAACCACGCCAGAATAGGGTGAATGTTCAGCAAGTTGAGAAACTACAATATTAGACAAGATTTCCTTCTTATCTGTGATTATTGCGGCAGAGGTGTCATCGCAGCTTGACTCTATTGCAAGTATAATAGACCTTTTTCGGAACTCTACTACTGATGGTGATTTTGTTGTCGATTCGGTGCTCGAATCCTCATGTACCGGAAAGTACGCTCCGGTTCTGCTGCGTGCCTCATTTCCTAAAAATCCCTTATCACTAGCGAGTTTCGAAAGAGGTATATTCTTTGTATTTTGGGTAAGGGCGTCGTTGAACAGCGGGCAACTGCGCTCCTCATATACATTTTGGTATTCAGTGGTGGTCGCCCCGGGTTTGCCTATTCCTTTCTCCAAACTACTTGAATATATAATGGACAAAACTTACCTATTACTAATGATTAACTGTGTATTATATATTTATATTTGAATATAGGCTAGAGGAAAATTATATATCTTCTTATGGTTATGATTTTTATGAGATTTGTTATGTGGCTTTGGCGAGCTTTAGTCGAGCAAGGAATATGGGGTAACCACGCTGTCTGAGCTTTAGATCATGACACTAAAACCCTTTTTATAGCCATGCCAAGGTCAGTATCAATTTTGAGTAACCAACCGCTCAAGAGTAATTTCTAATATCTCTTCAGCTATAATATCTTGTGTGCGTTCTGCATCGATTACAATAATACGTTCAGGAAATTTTTCAGCCAGCTTTAAAAAACTTTCCTGAACTATTTCATGAAATTCTAAAGGTTTACCTTCAAACTTATTAATATCCCCACGAGAAAGCGCTCGCTCAAGAGCTTTCCTTGGATTAATTTGCATATAAAAGGTAAAAGATGGCAGAAAAGAGCCAAATATTTGCTCATGCATATTAAAAACTAGCTCATCACTAAGTGCAGATCCTTGATAAGCTGCTGTAGAATCAATAAACCTATCACAAATAACAATAGAGCCTTTTGCAAGTGCTGGCTTAATCACTTGTTCAACATGTTCAACACGTGCTGCCATTGCAAGCAACATCTCAGTTCGAACATCAAGCTCATTATTGATAATTATTTCTCTAATCTGTTCAGCAGATTTTGTGCCACCAATTTCACGTGTCCAGATGCAGGGGATGTTTTGCTCGTCAAAATATTGTTTGAGCAATTTACTCTGGGTAGTTTTACCAGAGCCTTCACCGCCTTCAAAGGTTATGAATATTCCTTGCGTATTTTGATTAAGGGGCGCGTCGAACATCGGGAGTCTGCGCTCCTCAAATATACCTTCGTATTCTGCGGTGTTTGCCTCTCGTTCTCCTACCCCTTCCTCTAAACTACTTGGATATTTACCTTGTGTATTTTGAACTAATTTCTCCTGGAGAAAATCATCTTTATCCATTAAACTTCTCTGCATATTTTGAATGTTTCATATATTCATCTGAGTTCATCTCTTGTAGCCTTGAAAGCGCACGAGAAACTTCCTTTAAACCACTTTTAGATGATAAAATATTGTCAGGATTTTGATCAAGCTGAGTAATTATAACTATTTTAGCAGCATATGCTTGGTCAAGGAAATTTATAAACCTTAAGGCAACATTTTTATCCTCGGCAGGAATAAGATGGATTCTTTCAATAATAATAAGGTCGAAATATTTACAAAGCTCAATATAATCAACTTGAGAGCGTTCTTGCTGAAACATTTCAGAAAAATTTGTAACTAAAATATTATCCTTAGTCTGCGGGAAATTTATTGAGCGGCCAAAAACTTCTATGGTTTTAGGAATGAATTTATTATTTGTTAGTTGCGCTATATAAGATTTTATCTGCTTATCGGTTTCATCAGAAAAAGGGTAGAGTATTCTTTCCTTTAAGCTTAAGCTTTTAGTCAGCCTATAATCATGTGGGCTATTAAGATAGAAAATATCAAAGTATTTTTGAAGATATACTATAAAGGGTAGAAAACTATCACGCTGTATGCCGTCTTTATAAAGATCCTTTGGCTCGATATTAGTTGTAATAATGACAAATACACCTAAATTTTGTAATTCTGGTATTAAACGGGCAAGAGTCATTGCATCAGCAATATCTTTAATTTCAAATTCATCTAAAATAATTACCTTATATAAATT
The DNA here is from genome assembly GCA_020697135.1 of Rickettsiaceae bacterium. Lineage (GTDB taxonomy): Bacteria > Pseudomonadota > Alphaproteobacteria > Rickettsiales > Rickettsiaceae > JAJFBM01. Next base: position 8,174 of record JAJFBM010000004.1, on the reverse strand, counting down.
TGCATATTCTTTAGCAATTAGGTTGATTAGATTATCGGTCTTCTTCTCCTTAGTCCTTAAATCATGTAGACGTTCATGGATCGTCTTCATAAAGATTTGAAAATGCTGAAAAGATTTTGTGACTGTTAAACTATCAAAAAAGCGACGAGTAAGCATTGTTTTGCCTCTACCTACACTCCCATATATATATATTCCAGAGAAATTATTTTTACCTTTTAGAATATTTGTGAATTTTTTTAGGAAGCTACTTTCAAGTTTTACAGCATACAGCTCAAAAAGATTAAGCAATTCTTGCTGTTTATCATCTAAAATGATTGCATTTTGTTCTATATCTCTCTTAAGCATATTATTTTGAGAGTTTAATATTATTGCTTAATTCATTTGCAACGTCGTCCAGTCCTAGATTTGAAGCAATTTTTAAGAATATTGGTACATTTTCATGAGGATTTGCTTCCCCTGCAAGCGCATTATAAATTTCTAGAGGGGATTTGTTTGTACAAGTTTTATATATTTCAAATAATTCTAAAGATGGCTTATATGAAAAGGCTTTTTCAATAATGTTTAAAGTTTGCTCTTGTTTGCCTATATTATTATAAAGCTCATTTAGTAAGTTGAGTGATGGCATATAATCAGGTTTATATAATATTGACTGTTCAAGATATTCTATAGTCTCTTGATCATTACCAACTTCTAAGGATCTTTTGGCTGCTGTAAAGAAAACATTTGCAATTTGTTCCTTACTATTTGCAACATATTCAGGAGCTTGCTTATTTAATTTTTCAAGCACGTACCTAAATTTAGACCAATGTTGAAGCTTTGCATAAATCTCAAATAATAATTTCAGTACCCTACTATCATTATTATCTAAACTATGGGCATCAGTTGCAAACATTAGTGCATTATTATAGTCGCCTGCTTGAAGCAATGTTTCTGCCAGACTTCTATTTGCATATAGTCTAAGCTCTGGATATACAAGCATTTCTTGCAGATATATTACCTTATCGCGGTTATGTAGACCACGAGACATAATCATTTTAGCTACTTTTTTTATCGAGTCATTTTTATATGTTAAGTATTTTCGAGCTATATTTATTGCTTCAATATTGTTGCCAGCCATTAAATATGTGCAAGCTGTAAGAATATTGTTATTATCCTTTTTATTCTTATAATCAGTAAATAAATTCATTACATTACGAGGTAAATTTAGTAGCGCGATTGAAGCTTTCATTAATATCATAAAGGCAATATAGGTGATGATCAGAAATGCGCCAATAAAGAATGCATTGCTTTTGATTTTATAACCATAAGCTTCAATTAATATAGCCGAATCATATTTTCCTAAATATGAAAATGTGAAATATAGAGTTATTAATGTAATAATTAGAGCAAATATTCTAAACATATTAGCTACCTATAAAAACTTTTAAAAAATTTGGAGAAGCAATAAACGCATTTAATTCTTGTAGTGCTTTTGTAGCATTATGATAATGTTCTAATTTATCATTAAAATTTGTATCTTGCTTCTCAATTACTATCCATTTATCAAGGAATCTATTCAGCCATCCTTTGCCTATATTTATTTTCTGATTTTCTGGTCTGAATTTAATATATTTATTATTATAATCTTCAAGTATTGAGAAATATTCTTGTAAATTAGTATTCTCAATAGATGGTTTTTTAATATGTAATCGAACTTTGCTGATGATAGCTTCAAAATCTTGTTCTGACTGAAAAGCTTCATTAAGCGATAATATTTCAGTCACGAGCAAGCGATAAGTATCAGCCATTACAAGTGCAATTTTTGTGCTATCATATTTTAGACGCTCTCTTTCGGAATTGCATAATTCTAATTGGTTTTTTAAATCATTAACTTGTTGAACGAAATGATGGTTATCACTCTCAGGCAATGTTTTTGGCTCTGTTGTATGTTGTTTAAAATTTGCAAGAATATTATCAGTTTTTAAATTAGTCGTTACAAGGAAAATCACTATTGATAGCGAAATTATAGAAATTATTACGTAGATAAAGATATTAGATGGTTTCTTCTTATTGTCCATAAAGAGCTTTCTTCAATAATGTTATCATTTCACATTCGCTTGGCTTATTACAATATAATATTTTGCAGCCTAAATCTATAAATTCAAGGCCTATTTTCTTACTTAATGTAATAAAATGAATATTTGCAATATAATTTGTTAAATTATTACATATTAATGCACTTTTCAAGCTTAGAGCTGATTTTTTGGAATAAACTAAAACAGCTTTAATTTGCTGAGCCTTGATCAATTCAATAATATTTGCGCTAATTTCATTTGTATAAATATTATCATATATAACGATTCTATCAACGGGTAGTGCTTTAGTAATATGGCTCCCGGAAAGATAGACTATAGACCTATCACCACTTGCGAATTTTGAAAGAGGTCTAATATCTTCCTTGTAGTCATTATTAGTTAGGCTATAAGAGAGCTCACTTACATTCTGAAAAATATGCTCAACTTTTATATAAGGATTCTCTCTTAATATTTTTGCCGATTCCTCACCTACCACATATGCAGATACATGTTGTTTAAGCTTGCGGCAAACTATTTGAGCAGCATATTTACTAGTAATTATTATGGAATTATACTGAGAAATATCAAAATCCTCTTTTCTCTCACGTAAGATAACTTGGGGTGAGGAGATTGAAGATATTCCATGTTCTTTTAAAATTTCTGCAAGCCTTATATTTTCTTGCTCAGATCTTGTTAAAAGAACATATGGCATATCTTATGATTTTTTGCTATATGGGTTATTAGGTTTTACAAAGTCTAAACGTAGTGGAACTCCAGGCATATCAAAATGCTCACGTATAGAATTAAGTAAGTATTTTTTGTAACTATCAGGTATAAGCTCTGGTGTATTACAGAATAGTTTAAAGGCTGGAGGCCTAGTTTTAATTTGTGTTGCGTATTTAACCCTTACTCTTTTTCCATGCTTTTGTAATGGCAGAGGGTGTGATTCAGTAGCAAAATTAAGCCATTCATTAAGTTTATAAGTCTTGATGCGGAAGTTCCATTTCTTATAAGCTGCAATACAACCATCTAGTACTTCGTTAATATTTTTCTTCTTCAAAGCTGAAGTATAAATAACCCTAATACCTTTTGCTTGTGGCAGTATTCGGTCAATTGAGTCTTCAACTTGCCTGCTAAAGAGGCTTGGGTCTTCAATGAGGTCAATTTTATTAATGACAATAAGTAATGCTCTGCCTTCTTCGTAAGCAAGGCTTGCAATATTTAAATCTTGAGCTTCAAATGGACAAGTTGCATCCATCATAATAATAACAATATTAGCCATTTTTAAGGATCTAATCGTGTCACCTGTCGACATTTTTTCAAGATCTATCTTAATATTTGCTTTTTTACGCAAACCTGCAGTATCAACAAGCTTAAGCTTATGTTCCTTATATTCAAAATCAAGATCTACTGAATCTCTTGTTATTCCTGCTTCAGGGCCTGTAAGGAGTCTATCCTCACCAATTATTGCATTAACAAAAGTTGATTTTCCAGAATTAGGGCGACCTACTATTGCAATACTTATAATATCTTCATCTTCATCTCTTAACTCCACAATATCTTCGTCACTATCTTCAGGCATGAATGAGGCAATAGCTTCATAAAGTTCTGCCATACCCAAACCATGTTCTGCCGAAAAAGGAACAATTTGCTTAAAGCCAAGTTTAAAATAATCTCGATCAGGGATGAAAGTTTTTTCGCATTTATTTACCAAAAGAAAAGCATTTACCCCTTTTTTTCTTACCCAATTTGCAAAAAACAGATCTGTCGGAGTTATGCCAACCCTGCCATCAACAGTTACCATCACTAGGTCAGCCTCATCGATAGCAGCTTCTGTCTGCTTCATCATACGATATTCTAAAGTTTCATTTTCAGCTTCTTCAAGCCCTGGCGTATCTATAATAGTAAAATCTAAATGACTTACACGACCCTCACCATATCTACGGTCACGAGTTACACCTGGCATATCATGAACAATGGCTTTTCTTGTGCCCGTTAAGCGGTTAAAAATAGTGGATTTACCGACATTAGGGCGGCCTACTATAGCGATTTTAAAACTCATATCACTCTAACTAATTTTTTAAACCCCTCATTATAACAAAAAATTAAAATAATTAAACAGTTAGTTTGACTTTGTAAAATTAATATACTTATGCATTTTAGCAATTAAAAGCTGCTTTTTAAGAAGTTTAGTCTATGAGACATATTTATATAATTTACTTTTGAAGGTTTTTACCTATTTTTAAATTCACAATTGTAAAATAATATATGGAGGGAAAATGCATTATGAAACAGATTTAAGTTTAGTCAAAACACCTGGAATATGTAAGGTTTTAAAGCGCAGATCTATTGAGCTTGAAGAGTTTTTAAAGAGTAAGGGGAAAGAATCACAGATTTTAATAAATACAAAGGAAGAGCTAAGAGAGTTTTTTTCAGAAGGAGGCGAGAATAGAATCAACGATTTAATTATCTCAATAAGGGACTTTGTATCATATAATATTTCCCTGGATGAAATATATGAGATTTCACTCGAATCAAAACTTAATAATAAAAAAACCTTAGTCGAGAAAGCTAAGTGTTTAGTTAAAGAATCAGCCTTGCACACTAATGATGTTATTTCTAATCAATTAAACAAAATAGTAAATAATACGGATTCTGAAGTGTCAATTGGGTCTGATTGTAATGAGGTTACCATTTCCGGTGATGATATTTATTTAAAAGGGTTAGATTATTTAGGCGATGTAGTACAATGCAGCGTTTAAGAATATATTGTATATATTTCGGTGTTAAAAAAAGGGTTTTTATATTTAAAACTTGATTATTGTTAGTTTTGTTATATAAATTACTAATTTTCAAGTATTTAAAATATTATTAAAGGTTAATGTTCATGAGTTATAAAGATAATATAGAAGGTGTTTACTTAGAATTAAATGCCCAGATTATAGATGAAGCTAATAGTGAAGAAAATATTGCTGATCATATTAACAATAATGACAACGAGTCTGTTTTTGCACAAATTGAGAGGGATATTGTTATCTCAAATGAAGATTTTTCATTCATAGTATTTGACGCCATATATGATAAACGTTATAGCTATGAGCAATTAGAAGAATTCATTGAAAATGGTGCTAGAATTAATGAAGTAAATTTTCATGGTGCATCGGCTTTGCATTATGCAGCAATAGAAAAAGATTTTGAAATGTTTGAGTTTTTACTAAGGAAAGGTGCCAATATTTTGATTGATGGTAAATTCCCTATTACAGGGCATAATTTAACATCTAAGAAATTTCCCTTACAAGAGTTTGTTATAAAGCCTGTTAATTTAATACCATTAGATTGGTTATATAACAAAGTAATGTGCTTAGAATATACTGATCCTAATAATTCTGAAGATTTTAATATGCTCAAAGCTTTATGGAATGGAGTAAATTTTTTACTCGGAAAAGATATAGAGGAAGATGAAATATTTGATAAAATTGAACTTATTAATCATAAACTGTATCAAACTTTAGATGCACTTAATCCATTATACAAAGCAGAAGATAATTATTCTCCGCAGGAAGATTCAACTGATGAATTTTCTCTTGAAATTATTGACCAAGAAAGTGAGCTGTCTAACGCAGGGGTATTATCTGGTTTAAATGAAGCTTTATAGTTAAAACATATTTATCTCATAATATAAATTGCCACGCCGACCTGCGCAACGGTGTGGCAAATTCTATAAATACGCAACCATGCAGCAAAACCGTTCATAGGGATATAAATTTACGTGAGACATTTAAATGCGATATTCTAAGATTCCTCTTCACTGCGAATTACAAAATGGATCTAATTAAGGTAAGTTAAATCCCTATAAGGCAAGCAAAGTTCTTTAACTCACATTATTTGTTCCAAGACTTACTTACTTTTTATGTTCATATGTTTTTGGCGTATAATATTTTGTGTAATAATTATAGAGCATTTTTTCCTCTTCTTCAGATATGCTTTGGTCATCTTCTGCTTCAGGTGCACTTAATTTAAGGACCAAAGGTATAATCCTTGCCACAGCATTACAAAGGGCAGCTTTAGCTTTGCTATTATCGTTAGTTTTATCTTGATCCAGCTTGTCTATTTCTTGATCGATTGAATCAGCAAGCTTTGTAATAAGCGCTAGCCATTTAGCTCTACAGATTGATTTATTTATTACTTTATTATTTATACTTTCCATGTTCCGTACCTCTTAAATTTTGCATTATAATAAACGAAATTAGGTGCAGCACTAAGGGCGTAATTAAAAATTTATAGAAATTATTTAATTAATGATTGGCTTAATTGTATTATATTGCGGTTGATTAAAGGGTTTACACTCTCTATAATTGCCTCACTAAAAGGAGCATTATTAATGGTTAGAATGCCGCATTGGCCCAAAACTCTCTGGCAGAGAGATATAAAATATGACTTAAGTAGAGTTAAGGCACTGCTTGAAATATTAGGGAACCCGCATCTTAGGCTTCCACCCGTAATTCATATTGCTGGCACTAATGGGAAAGGCTCAACTACAGCATTTCTTAAGAATATATTTGAGAAGGCTGGCTATAAGGCGCATGTTTATACTTCTCCACATTTAATTGAATTTAATGAAAGAATAGTAGTTTCATCAAAAAAAATTTCAGATGCAATGCTATTTGAAGTGGTAGAAAAAGTTAGGTGGGCTGCAGAGCAGCTGCAAGATAAGCCTACTTTTTTTGAAGCAACTACCGTAATTGCGCTCCTTAGTTTTGCCGAAAATCCTGCAGATATTGTTATTCTAGAAACAGGAATGGGCGGCAGGCTTGATGCAACAAATATTATAGATAACCCCATAGCTACAATTATTACCCCAATATCATATGACCATATGGAGTATCTTGGGCCAACTCTTCCAATAATAGCTAGAGAGAAAGCAGGGATAATTAAAGCTGGTGCTCCATGTATTATTAGTAACCAAACACCAGAAATATATGATGTGCTGTTTGAAGAATGTGAAAAAAGAAGCGCTACAGCAATAGCTTTCCAATATGATTATGGTTTAGAGAGAGTAGGGCAAGATTTTAAGTTTGTTACAAAAGATTATAATTTAAATTTGCCTAAACTCTCCCTTGCTGGAGAGCATCAATATTTAAATGCCTCTAATGCTATTGCTTGTGTTAAGTTTATTAAAGGGTTTAATATCAAGGATCAACATATTATAGAAGGGCTTAAATCGGCGAATTGGCCAGCAAGGTTGCAGAGGGTGGAATCAGGGCAGTTTTATGAGATATTAGGGCCTAAGTTCGAAATATGGGTAGATGGGGCGCATAATGAGGCAGGTGCGCAAATGCTTTCTCACTGGGTAAGAGATAATAAAAAAACACCTCTATATATGATATGGGGGATGACAAAGAACCGAGATGCTAGGAAATTTATGAAGTATTTTGAAAGAATCGCCCAACATGTTTGTGGCGTATTAATCGAAGCAGAGCCTTCAAGCTATCCTGCCATTAAACTTAAAGAATTAATTCAGCCCCTTAATATAAATTATTCAGAGGCTGAATCAATTGAAGATGCAGTGCGTCAGATAGCTCTGATGAGACGAGAGACAGGTGGGGTTTTATTAGTGACAGGCTCGCTGTTTCTCGCTGGGGATTTTTTACGACTGTCTAACATTTCTATATAACCTCACTTTATGCAAACTTACCTCTCTCAAAAATTTAGCTAAGATACCTTTATTCTCCGTCAATCATCTCTCCCGTTAAGTCTAACTTGCTTTCTGCAGGATTTAAATGCGCAATTTTAACTGGTGGTTCATGGGTTGAATCATCATTTGTTTCATCAAATTTGCGTTTAAGAGATTCATCATTTCTGTTTGAAAGCATTTGCATAATCATTTTCATGCCTTGTGTCATATCTGATCTAAAGTCAACTAAATCTTTTTTTACTTCAGAAAGACCGGTTTTTAGTTCTTTAACCTCTTCGCTAACTAATGTAATACGAGATTTAAGCTCTTCGATTTCCATGTGCACTTCCTTATCGCTAGCTTCCTTTTGCTCCAGCAACAATAAATTATTTTTGTTGATAGATATTGTCATAGGATCTTTGATAATTTTACAATAAGCCTCTATA